>CANCRO010000161.1 GCA_947380605.1 Chitinophagaceae bacterium | reverse complement strand
CATCTTAAAAATTAAGGCAACATCAAAATGCATGTTATTAGTTGAAGTCATCATGAGATAGTCCTTTTAAATAAACAACTTCAGGTGTCATTTTATCTATGGGATTAGAAATCATTGATCCTGACGAAGTAATCTTACTTGATATTTTTGGAAAATATGTTTGCTCTGGATCTATATGAACAATAAATGCGCATAAACCTGGGTTATTGAAATAGTGTAAAAAAGTTGAATCATTTTCAAATCCCCTATTAACATGAACAACCTTAACATTCCAAGCTTGAAATATCGTATCCCATAATGGCAATCCAAGTCCTGATTTTCGATCACAGCCAAGATATTTACCCTCGAAATAATTAATTTGCGTCATTCGAATTGAAGCATGTCCTTGGTCATGAAAAACAAACATCTTAATATTCAAATTATTAATTTCGGCTGTTCCAATTTCCTGTAAATTCTGAGCAAATCCTCCATCACCTTCTATGAGAATTGTCCTACGTTTATTTTCTTCTGCAATGCATGCACCTATTGCACCAGATAAACCGTATCCCATAGAAGCTAACGATTTATTAGTCACAACTCTTTGCCCTAAACGCTGTTTAAATAACTGCATTGACAAAGTAAAAGCACTACCACTACTACATGGAATAATTAAGTCGTTATTAACAGTCAAAGCCTCTAGAGATAGAATAAACTCATATGGTGAAATATATTCAGGTCTTGTCTTATTCACGTCCTCAATTCTAGGTATAACAGTACGAACTTTTTGAGCGTATTCTAGCCAGGTGTTATGGCGCTTTAAATCACTTATCATAAACCTATCAAGAAAATCATCTGCATCTACACATAGCCCTAAATCAATGGTAGGATGGCCTTTATTTAGTTCTTTTTGGTCTATATCAACCTGAATTATAAAAGCATTTCTTCCAAACTCTTGCCAATTGAAGCCTGTTTGTTGCAATCCCAATCTAGTCCCAATAGCAATGATCAAATCAGCTTCTTGAATTAATATATTACTACTTCTTTGCCCCCATGTATTTGGACGACCCAGATAGTTAGCAATATAACCATCAATACGATCGGCTCCATTGTATGTTGTCATTAATGGGACTTTTGTTTCCATAAATCGTTTATACAAACGTTTCGAAACACTATAAGTGACCCCACCTCCAATTAAGAGAACTGGCTTTTTTGAGAAATTATATCTGTTTACAACTTCTTCAATTTGTTCATTAGAAGCTAATGGCAAATTGAAATGAGTTTTATTTTTGATTATCTCATGTTCAACCGTCGCAGCTTGTACATCTAACGGCATCTCTATAAATACAGGCCCTTTTCGGGGCTCCCATGATTTTGATACAGTTTTAATAAATTCATCTGCATCAATAGGTTTACAAAATTGGACAGAGCATTTTGTTATAGAGCTTACTATATCAACTCCATTAATTTCTTGTATTCCTCGACTTCTTAGACCGCCTGTTGATAAGTCACTAACTTTTACTTGGCCCCCTATTACAAGGAGCTCTCTGCTTTCTAACCATGCTCCTGAAATCGCGGTTACAATGTTGGTTAGTCCAGGCCCAGTTGTAACAAGTGCTAAAGATTTTTTCCCTTCCGGAGCAATCACATTAAAATATTCAGCCGCAATACCAGCTGCAACTTCATGAATTACTGGTACACCAATGAGATATCTAGATAAACTTTCTGTCAAATGCATGATATTACCACCCCCAACATAAAAAAAATGTGTGAATCCTAGATCACTAAGCCACTCCGCAATTTGGTCACTAAATTTCATGGGTTTCAAATCTAAAAATTTACTTTAGAATAACAATTGATCCAGCTGAGTCTGGTATCTGAAAAGAAGGACAAAGATGCTCTAGAATATACTTATCAACTGCTTCCTTTACACCTTTATAACGTACACTATTATAGTCGTGCACAAAAATCGCACCCCCTTTTTCTAATCTAGGATAGAAATATTCTAAACCTGCAAGTGTCGGAGCATATAAATCCACATCTAAACTTACAAAACAAAAATTTACATCTAAACCACTTGCTGTCTCAGGAAAAAATCCTTTTTTAATTATACATCTTTGTGGATTTAATAATTTTGATAAAACTAAATCAATGCTAGTATCTGAAAAATCAGATGTTGAAGATTTTGAATATTTTCCTACTTCATACTGAATATCAATTTGAGAAAATCCCTCAAATGTATCAAACAAATACAAGGTTTTATCCGGGAATAATATACTGATTAATGAAGATTGATCACCACGATAGACACCAAGTTCAGCACACGCTCCCTTTATATTTTTTTCATTTATTTGAGATGCAAATAACTCGAAAGCCTGATTTCTTACCCAATCAAAACTATCAAATGTAAAAGAAGAAGCAGGATTAAGCCACATGTTACTTATACCAGGCAACCTCAATTTAAAACCAAGCAAACTATTTAATATGTTGACATCCTCTTGTACCCTATTTAACAATTCAGTATCTCCATTGTTATAAAAAGACAAGATTTCATTTCTCGATACACCTATTTTTAATAATTGTTCTCTAGCTGAAGCAACATCTCTTAGAGCCAAAACAATGTATTCCGCAGGAATTTGAATAAACTCTGTTATATTAGATGTCACAGGAACATCTAATATAGTAACCTCGTTGGGAGTATTTGTGAAACAGGCAACAACCTCCACTGAATCTTTTTTTATTGACATGAAATCTTTAAATGCGCTTCCAGACCCAAATATTTTAATCCTCATACCTAAAGTTGTTTAAAAAAAATTGTAAATATAATTTTAATAGAAAATAAAATTACTCGTCTTGACTCAATTTGTGAAAATGTAGATTATTCCGAAAAAAATAAGCAACCCTCACTTAGTTAAATTGCATTTTCTACTAATTTGTCAAGTTCAAATATCTTAGGAGGCAATATTTTTGCCACAGAAAAAATTCTAAGGATATCAGTTTTAATTGAGCTACTAGATATAAATGATGATATAATAATACAAGAATCATCTTCATCAATGAGATTAGGCAAGTCAACTGGCTGATGTATTACATTTCCATAAATTTTTCTCTTTTGATTTCTCGGATCTCCATCAACAAAAAACAATTTTTGCTTATCTTCTGTAATTTTTATTAATTTATAAGACAATTGACCAATGCCATACAAAACAACATTTTTATAAGTCAAACTATTTATGAAGTCTGATATTATTGTTAGTTTATTATCTGATATTAATAGATATTTTTCAATTTCGTCAATTGTTAATTCTTTTTCAATTTTTGCTAAATTATTTATAGTTTTTTTATAAACACCATAAACGGCAAAGTAATCAAGTCCATTTTCAATTTTAAATGTCCTTAATCCGGTTTCTACTATATGAATCTTCATAGTTGTAGATAAATTTCGAAAAGTAGACTCAGAAAAATGATTTATGTGTTCAGTGTTGAACTCTTGAAAAGGAGCGTGGACATGTAAATGATATCTTGATGAATCTGGGCATTCAATAAATATAATCCCGTCCTTATTTAAAAAATCATACAATCTTTCCATTAGTTTTTTAACATCAAGAATATGTTCTAAAACATGAGTAAGAATAATTACATCAAATTTTTGATCGATTTTTAAATCCTTATCTAAGATTGAACCTAAAATAGTTTTGCAATTCCCAATCCCAGACACTCTTTCTATGCAAATTGGGGAAGGGTCAAGTCCGGTTAAATTAACGTAACCCATCTCTTTTAATGAATATAATAATCCACCTGAAGCACATCCAATGTCGATTATACTTGAATCTTTGTCATAAATATACTTACTAATTATCTTAGCGGATTCTGAAAGTCTAATCTTATCAAGACCAGTAATGCCGCCAGCTCCTACACTAACAACATCCTTATTATCATACTTACTTTGATTAGTGTAATACTCATCAAGCTCAACTTGTTTTAAAGCTGTGTCATTATACATAAAACCGCAGTTTGAACATTGAACTAATTTATAGTTTTTATCCAAAGGATGAAAGTCATACGTTTTCAGCTCAATCTCTCTAATTATGATATTTTCTGTATTATCACAAATAGGACAAACTCTATTATTCATTACGGTAATATTTGATAGTTTTTTTAATTGAATCATTGATTGAAGTTATTGCTTGAGCATGTATTTCACTTGCTCGTGAAATACATGGGCAATAAATATCAATGTTGTCAAGCTGAACTTTAGCTCCTAAAACATTAATTGCAACAGATGAATTTGATATATATTTTACTTTTTCTGCAAGATGTTTAATTGAAATTGCTTCGTCTGAACCAACATTATATGGAACATTTTGCTCACCAATAAACAGTATTCGCCATAATGAAATCATTAAATCAGAAGCATACATATAAGACCTGATAGTACTTCCATCACTATTAATGTCTATATCTCTGTTTTGAAGGGCACTATTTATAAAATTACCAATAGCAAAATGAGTATCAAGTGGCAAATATGGCCCAACAAATGCAAAACAACGAGCGATTTTGATAGGCATCTGTTGCTTTTCAAAATAAGTTGAACAATATAATTCAGCAATTCTTTTACCCTCTGCATAAGCAGAATTAGAGTTGTTTATGTCTATTTTAAAACTGTCACTTTCTCTAATATGTGAAACATTCCAGGGTTGTTTTCCGTAAATGGCACCCGAACTAACAAATAAAAAAGCTTCAATTGGTTGAGTTGAAGCGAAATCCAATACTCTTCGTGTTCCAATTGTTATAGTATCCAACATCAATAACGGATTGCTCCTATTCAATGATTCACTTGCTGGGGTAGCTGCATGAATAACATATTGAAATTGTTGATCTAAATTAAAATCATAACTCAATACATCTCCTTTAACAAAATGTACAATATTTGTATAATTCGAATAAAAAGGAAATTCAGCTAGGAATGATTCTGGATTGCGTGTAAGAGTTGTTATTTTAGCATCTAAAGATAATTTCTCATTTACATAAATAAAACTCTCAAGCAACCACTTTCCAAAAAAGCCGGTTCCACCAGTCAAAAAAATAGACTTTCCCCTAAACGACTCCCAAACATCTTGTGTATGTTCAAAAATATGTTCTAAATCCTCAATAGGAATTCTGTTCATTATAAAGACCTAATATAATTTCTTACAGTGTTGGCAATATAGTCATAATGAACTTTACTTAAACCCGGCCATACCCCTAGCCAAAATGATTTGTTCATTATTATATTAGTATTTTCTAAATCATCAATTTTGCGATGATTTAGATTATAATAAGCTGGTTGTCTAAGAAGGTTTCCTCCAAAAAATAATCTCGTGCCAATTTTATTTTGCTCTAAATATTCAACAAATTTATTTCGATCTATTGGGCTACCCTTTCTAATCGTTAACATAAATCCAAACCAACTCGGTTCTGAATTTTCTGTTGCTTTGGGTAATATAAAATGCTCTTCAAATTCTTTAAATATTTCAGAAAGTATCGCATGGTTTTCTTTTCTTCTTGCTACAAAATGATCCGCTTTAGTTAATTGGCTTAATCCCACCGCAGCTTGCATATCTGAAACCTTCAAATTAAATCCAATATGAGAGTAGGAATACTTATGATCATAGCCTTCAGGTAAGTCACCCAATTTTTGACAATATCTTTCACCACAAGTATTATCCTTACCTGGAGCACACCAACAATCTCTTCCCCAATCTCTAAAACTTTCTGTTATCTTCTTAAGTGATGCATTATTTACCAACACTGCTCCCCCTTCACCCATAGTAATATGGTGTGCTGGATAAAATGAAAGTGTAGCTAAGTCTCCGAAAGTTCCCGTTTTTTTACAATTATATGTTGCCCCTAAGGAATCACAATCATCTTCCACAACCCATAAATTATATTTTTTTGCGATTCCCATTACAACATTTAAGTTAAATGGATTCCCTAAGGCATGCGCAATCATAATAGCTTTAGTCTTAGGTGTTATTGCCCTTTCTATATTATCCACTTTAATATTATATGTGGGTATGTCTACATCAACAAATACAGGAATACACCCAAACTGAATCATTGGATTGATTGTGGTTGGGAAGCCTGCAGCTACAGTAATGATTTCATCTCCTGGCTTAATAGCTCTATCCAATAACTTTGGTGAGGTTAAAGCGTAGAAAGCTAATAAATTCGCGGAGGATCCAGAGTTAACCAATAAAGAAAATCTACTTCCAAAATACCTCGCTAACTCTCTTTCTAATTTTACGGAAAATCTACCAGCGGTCAGCCAGGCATCCATCATAGACTCTATGCCCCAAAGAATATCTTCCTCGTCAATTACTTTTCCTGAAACTGGAATATAACTTTCACCGGGGATTATTGCTTTGTTAATGTTTTTACTAAATTTATCAACTAATAGTTTTTTTAAACCTTCGTCGTTTAAATTATCAAAATCTATCCCTTTTAAAATTTCTAAATTTTTACTCATTAATATTACTTTGATAATATTTTATATCTGATTCTATTAGTTCGGTTGCTGTAGTATTGTTGTAATAGTTTTTATACCAATTTATGGTAAGTTCTACTGCAGTTTGTGCATTTAAAACTGGCTTCCAGTTTAATTCTGTTGTTGCTTTAGTAATATCCAGTTTCAATAATCCTGCCTCATGAGGATTATTATTATTAACTTCTATATTATATGTTCCAAATTCCCAACAATTAATTGACTTAACAACCATCTCTTCTACCGATAATGCATCATTTGTATTTGGTCCAAAATTATATGCTTGTGCATATTTAATTGGATCCATATTTAATTTCAGACCTAATTCAAGGTAGCCAAATAGTGGCTCAATAACATGTTGCCATGGCCTCACCGCTTTGGGATTTCTAATCACAATTTCCTTATTTGCGTTTAATGCTTTAGCAATATCTGGTATAAGCCTATCTTTTGACCAATCACCTCCACCAATTACATTACCAGCCCTGCCTACTGCAATAGCCTTTTGATGTTGACTATATACTATTGAATTAAAAAATGAATTCTTGTAAGAATCGATGACTAATTCACAACAAGCCTTACTAGCACTGTAAGGATCAAATCCTCCGAGCCTATCATTTTCTCTATATGGATACTCCCATTCATTGTTATGATAAACTTTATCAGTAGTGATTAAAATAACATTACATTTTTTTTTCAATAGCCTTATTGCATCCAACAAATTTGCAGTCCCAATTGCATTTATTTCGAATGTTTCAGAGGGAAGCTCATACGACAACCTTACTAATGGCTGTGCCGCTAAATGAAAAATGAAATCAGGTTGAAAATCTAATACTGCATTTTTTAAAACCTCCCTATCCCTTATATCCCAAATTACAGATTCACATAATGAATCCCCATTAATTTCTGAATATAAATTAAGTTGGTTTTGTGGAGCTAATGAATAGCCTTTTATATTTGCCCCGAGATCATATAATATTTTAATCAGCCATGAACCTTTAAATCCAGTATGACCAGTCACAAATACTCGTTTCCCAGAATAGGTGTTTTTCAACTTATTCATTATTTCCATATTTGCCAGTCAGCTTTCCCGGTGTTCCACAATTCATTTAAATCCATTTTATCCTTTAATGAATCCATTGGCTTCCAAAAACCAGTGTGAAAATACAAATTCAAAGAGCCTTCTTTTGCTAAATTCTCTAATGGTTCTTTCTCCCAAATAGTTTCACTTGATTTAATAAAATCGAATATGCTTGGCTCGCAGACAAAGAATCCTCCATTGATCAAGGAATTATCTTCATCCTTTTTTTCGGCAAAATGTAAAACTTCATTATTATGATTAACTTTCATAAGTCCAAATCTTCCTTGTGGCCGAACACCAGTTACAGTACATTTTTTACCGCTTTTTTTATGCTTTTCAAGCAAATCTAAAATATTCACATCTGAAAGTCCATCGCCATATGTCAAGAGAAAAGGCTCATCCCCTATATAATTTTGAATACTCCTAATTCGTCCTCCAGTCATTGCAGTTAATCCTGTATCTACCAATGTGATTTTCCAGTTTTCAGCGTCACTACTGTGCACTTCTCTTGAATTATCTTTTAAATTTATTGTCAAATCTGATTGATGCAAGAAATAATTCGCAAAATATTCCTTTATGAAATAACCCTTATATCCAAGACAAATAATAAATTCATTGAACCCGAAATGACTGTACTGTTTCATTATATGCCATAAAATCGGCTTCCCACCAATCTCAATCATAGGCTTAGGCCTAATGTCGGTTTCCTCAGCTAATCGTGTACCGAATCCACCTGCAAGAATTACAACTTTCATAAAATAAATTTAAACGTCCTCTGAATTAATATCAGCAACTACTTAAACGCTATCACTTTCCCACTATCGAGCAACTCAAACTCACTGTTCTTGCTCAGAAACTCTGGGACTAATTCTTTCATCTTGGCAACAAGTCTCATCTCATTATCTTCTCCCGAAACCAATAATTCTAATTCGTCAAAACTATCCAGGACTTCATCAAATAACACATCCCTGACCTTGGCGACCAATATCTTTTCGTGATAGGTTTGAGCTGTATTCTCTCCATCATTCA
>CANCRO010000160.1 GCA_947380605.1 Chitinophagaceae bacterium | reverse complement strand
AAGTATTTACTGGCACTATATGAAGCAAAAGGATTTGCTGACAAGGCGATGATGGACTTATTGGATTCAAGCAAAAAAAGATATCCGAATGATAGTACTGAATTGGAAAAAGTTAGTAATTTCTTTTATAAGGGAGGAACCGTACAAGGATCTAGCATTTTGAATGGCATTACTAAAAATGGTTTGGATGCTTTTGTTAAACAGCAATATGCAAAGGCGGCTGAATTTTATGTGCAAGCGATTAAGTTGGATCCCAATAACTATACCCATTATGAAAATGTAGGTATTTGTTATTATATGAATAAGAATTACTCAAAAGGACTTCCATATTTTCAGAAGGCTATTCAATATGCTACTGCCACTACAGGAAAATCTGAATTTTATTTAGCGATGTGTTTTATCCCACTTAATAATAACAAGGATGCTTGTGCAGCACTGAATGCGGCTAAGAAAAAAGGATATCCAGGTGTGGATGAGTATATCAGCAAATACTGTAAGTAATAGCTTTGTTTTAATAATTTTATTGACTAGCAATTTTATTAAATTTCAACTTTCATTTTAGTAACAAATTAATTTAAAAATAATGGCAAATAATATTTATGATGCTATTGTAATTGGTTCTGGAATTAGTGGAGGATGGGCTGCCAAAGAATTGTGTGAGAAAGGGTTGAAAACTTTAGTTTTAGAAAGAGGAAGAGATGTAGTGCATTTAAAAGATTATCCAACTGCCACAAAAAATCCATGGGATTTTGATCATGCTGGAAAAAAAACTATTGCGTTAACAAAAAATAATTCAGTCGTAAGTAAGTGTTATGCCTATAACGAAACTTCGGAGCACTTTTTTGTGAAGGATGCTGAGCATCCCTATATTCAAGAAAAGCCGTATGATTGGATAAGAGGTTATCAGGTGGGTGGAAAATCTTTATTGTGGGCTAGGCAAACGCAGCGGTGGAGTAAATATGATTTTGAAGGACCTGCTCGAGATGGTTTTGGTGATTGGCCTATCCGATATAAAGACATCGAGCAATGGTATACCCATGTAGAATTATTTGCTGGCATCAGTGGTAACTATGATAAACTAGATACCTTACCCGATGGATCTTTTTTGCCTGCATGGCAAATGAATACTGTAGAAAAACAGATGCAAACTAATATCATGAAAAAGTTTGCTGATCGCTCTGTCATTCAAGGTAGGTGTGCTCATTTAACTGAACCTCAGCCTATACATATTGAACAAGGTAGACAAGCTTGTCAAGCACGTTCTTTATGTGAAAGAGGATGTCCATTTGGTGGATATTTTAGTTCCAATGCATCAACGATTCCTTGGGCACAAAAGACGGGTAACTTAACGCTACAGCCCAACTCAGTAGTACATTCTATAATTTATGATGAGGCTACACAAAAAGCAAAAGGCGTTAAAGTCATTGATGCTATTACTAAAAAAGCAACCGAATATTTTGCTAAAATAATTTTTGTAAATGCCTCCACTTTAAATACCAATTTAATTTTATTAAACTCTATTTCTAAACGTTTTCCTAATGGCTTAGGAAATGACAATGGTTTATTAGGAAAATATATTGCCTTTCATAATTATCGCGGAAGTCTCTCTGCCACGGTGGATGGAAATTTGGATCAATATTATTATGGTCGTCGCCCTACGCAGCCGATGATGCCTAATTTTAGAAATGTTCACAAACAAGAAACTGATTTCTTGAGAGGCTATATGGTATTTTTTGGAGCCGGAAGATCGAAGGCATCCGCCGAAGGTATTGGTGCTGAATTTAAAGAGAAGAGTACCGAGTTAGGAGGTTGGCATGTATCGATGATGATGCAAGGTGAAACGGTGCCGAAAGAATCGAATCATGTTAGATTAAGTGCTGATCAAGTGGATGAGTGGGGAATTCCTCAATTGATTACCTCTATTGGTTATGATGAAAATGATGAGCGTTTATTAAAAGATTTTTTACAGGTAGGATCAGAGTTATTAGATGCGGCGGGTTGTAAAAATATTAGTTCATGGGATTCAAAGCAATCGCCTGGCTTGGATATTCATGAAATGGGAGGAGTAAGAATGGGCAATGATCCTAAAACCTCTTTGTTAAATAGTTGGAATCAATTGCACCATTGCAAAAATGTATTTGTTACGGATGGTGCTTGTATGACTAGTACCAGTACTCAAAATCCTTCGCTAACATTCATGGCACTTACTGCTAGGGCTGCAAACTTTGCTGTAGAGGCATTGAAAAAAGGGGATTTGTAAAAGCAGTTGATTAGGGGTTAGTTTTTCTTAAAGATTAACAAAACCTACTGAGTAGTATATTTTGCTATTTGTTTATTTCAATTCATAGCCTTTACCTTTGTACTGTGAAGAAATTAGTAGTCATATTATTGTTGATCGTTTATGCTGCTTCCGCTATTGGTACCACTATCAATATGCATTACTGCATGAATAAAATCAGTGACTGGTCTTTTTCTAATAAAAAAAAGGACAAGTGTGCTAAATGTGGCATGACTAATAATGGTTGTTGCAAGGATGAAAAAAAGGAGATAAAAATATCTTCGGATCAGCAGAAAGCTGAATATGTACAAACGCTAAGATTGCCAATAGCTGAAATTATTAAGCATTCATTTACTCGTCCTTCTAAAAATTTATTTCTCATCAATAAGCCATTCTTTGCTTATTTGCATGCCCCTCCCATACTACTCAAAGAGGATAAACAGGCTATCTATTCTATTTATTTAATTTGATTCTAGTCGATGTTTAATAGTATTTCTATTTAATTATCGATTAAAGAATCTGTCATGAAATTTCATCAATATTTATTATTGCTATGTTTGGTATCTGCCAATCAATTAATTTTTGCACAAGATGTAAAAAACGGTACCATTACTTCCACTACTTTCAAAGTATTTGGAGCCTGTGATCAATGTAAAAATCGAATTGAAGCGGCGCTTAAAATAAAAGGTGTTAAGGTGGCTATTTGGGATGTTGATACTCAAATTTTAGCGCTGGAATATACTGCTTCTCAGGTCTCTCTTGAAAAAATTC
>CANCRO010000159.1 GCA_947380605.1 Chitinophagaceae bacterium | reverse complement strand
CCGTCAATTTCTTCTACTCTTAGTTATCCTGTTCTTTCTGGGCACTCTATTTTGATGGAAAATGCTATACAAACCAATCTCTAGGGAAAAATTAGGCACCATTTAGGTAGTTATTTTACCATCCATCCCATTCTAAATTACCTAAGCTTTTCTGTAACCCTTTACAGTATTGAGTTTTAAGAGAAAGTTTTCCTTTTTATTGAGCAGTACTGTTAAATATACAGTAGTGTGTTTTGCATAGTACTGTATATTATATATCTTTGCAGTCTAAAAAGTATTCATCCACTCTATCGGAGCGATTTGAAAGGGTGCTTCCAGTTGGTTTAGTTGCATTTTAAACAGTAAAATTAATAGTATGAACATAGAGAATACGGCTAGTCAGATGCGGAAAGGAGTCTTGGAATTCTGTATCCTTTCCATCATTAAGCAAGGGGAGGCTTATCCCTCAGACATTATTGAGAGAATGAAATCAGCCAATTTAAACATATTAGAAGGTACTTTATATCCCTTGCTTACGCGATTGAAAAATGCGGAATTTCTTACTTATCGTTGGATAGAAAGTAATAGTGGCCCACCCCGTAAATATTTTTCTTTGACAGAAAAGGGGGCGGCTTTTTATAAAGAATTAGAGGCCACCTGGAATGAACTAGCCAGTGCAGTAAAAGAACTTTCCAATGCTGAACAGACGAATAATGAAGAGCAAGAAGCAAAAGAGGATCAAAATTTTCCAGAGAATCCAACTACTGAATAAACTTTTCTTATAAAATAAAAAAGCAACTCGAATGAAAATTGTAGTGGCCTAGTCACTAAACAATTATAAAAAAAAAGCTATGAAGCAAGTCATCAATATTAACTTCCACGGACAAGTTGTACCAATAGAAGTAACCGCTTTTGAATTACTTAAAAATTATACGGAGAGCCTTTCTCGTTATTTTGTTAACGAAGAAGGGAAGGATGAAATTATTAATGATATTGAAAGTCGAATTGGAGAACTATTTCAAGAAAGACTTAAAAAAGGATCTACCTGCATCACTGATGATGAGGTAAACGCCATCATTAAAAGTATGGGTAGGCCTGAAGAATTAGATGAACTTGAAGAGGTTGGATCTAGTAAATCTTCTTCTAATGAAAATTCAACCTCTTCCGACCAAGTGCCTCCCATTGCAGGTAATACTAAGCGTTTGTTTAGAAATGAGAACGATAAATTAATTGGAGGGGTTTGTGGTGGGATTGCCAATTATTTTGGAATAGATACTATTTTAGTAAGAATCATTTTTGTATTAGTTGCTTTGATGGGTGCCGGAATATTAGCCTATTTGATTTTTTGGATAGCCTTACCTAGCAGTGCATCAGCAGTGATAGGAGCTTCTCGCAAAAAGTTGTTTAGAGATCCAGATGAAAAAATAATTGCAGGTGTATGCAGTGGAATTGGAAATTACTTTGGAATAAGTGCCTGGATTCCTAGGGTGTTATTTTTATTTCCTTTTTTGGGTTTTATGTCTCGATGGAATCACTGGGGATTTATTGATTTCCCACATTTTTTTAGTTTCTCCTTTAGTCCAGGGTCTTTATTTCTTTATATTATTTTATGGTTAGTAATACCACAAGCCAACAATACTTCGGAAAAATTAGAAATGAAAGGCGAAAAAGTCGACCTGAATTCTATTAAGAATTCGGTGGTAGGCGAAATGAAAGAAGTACAGCAAAGGGCTGAAAAATTTGGCAAAGAAGCCAAGTCTATAGCAGAAGAAAAAGGAAAAGTGGTGGGTGCAGAAGCAACTACCTTATTGAAAAAATCTAGCAGATCGTTAGGTGATATTATCGTATTGCTGGTAAAAGCTTTTGCTTATTTTATTATTGGGTGTTTTGCTTTTGGTTTGGTGATAGCTTTATTTGCTTTTGCCATTTTTTCTATTGGAATTTTTCCATTGAAAGATTTTTTATTGACTGACGGTTGGCAAAATATTTTTGCTTGGGGAACGCTAGTACTTTTTATAGCAGTACCAGTAATAGGCGTTATTACCTGGATTATAAGGCGCTTAGCAAAGATGAAATCTAATCGTAGAGTATTGAGATTTACTTTTATCGGTCTTTGGCTGCTTGGATGGGTTTGTTTTATTAGCCTATTATCAGGTGTAGTAAGAGGTTTCAAGAGTTCTAATCATTTATATGAACAGGAAATTACTTTACCCAATCCTTTGGTAAACAAACTTGAAATAACTGCTCAAACATTACAGAATAAGTATAAACGAAACCAATTTTTTCATCTATCACCGTTTGAAAATATTGGCTTGGAAGATGACACTTTATTTATAAAAAATGTAGAAATAAAAATTCTAAAATCTGCTAATGATAGTTTTAGGGTTACTATGGTAAAGTTGGCAAACGGAAGGAATAGAAGAGTTGCAGATACAACAGCGAACCTTATCAATTTCAGTGTAACACAAAAAGATTCAGTGTTGCAATTGGATAAAGGTATTGGGATTACTCAAAAAAATAAATTTCGCAATCAGGGTGTAATCATAAACATTTATGTACCTGTGGGAAAAAGAATTAAGGTTGACCGGAGTTTAAACTGGAATGATGCATTGCATTTTGACAATTCTGCTAATGATGATTGGGATGATGACTTTGTAAATGATGGCGAAGAAAGAGGGTGGCGACAAAATGTAGAGTATATCATGAACTCAGATGGTTTGTATACTTTGGATGGAGAGCCAGCGGATGACAGAAAAACTGGTGAAAAAAAGAAGTTCAAAATCGATGGTAAAGGAGTCTATCTAGATGAAAATGGAAATAAAGTTTCAATTGATGTGAATGGAACTCAAATGATAGAAGGAGACGGCAAAGATCTAAAAAAAGAAATAAATAAGCAGATAGATTCCATTCGAACCAAAATAGAGATGGATAGAATGCATATGAGGGATTCTTTGCAAAAAGCGAAAAAGGAAGTTCAACAAAAAATTGATAAGATAGCATATAATGAAACTGCGCTAGAATCTTTGAGAGGATATTTATTAAAACCGTATTTTTTATTGATAAATAAAGAGTAAGCATATTCCAGCTTGCAAAAGTCGAGGTGTAAATACTTTTAGAAAATATTATTATTGGCAGCCTATGTTAAAATAGCGCTGCCAATTT
>CANCRO010000158.1 GCA_947380605.1 Chitinophagaceae bacterium | reverse complement strand
CCGTCAATTTCTTCTACTCTTAGTTATCCTGTTCTTTCTGGGCACTCTATTTTGATGGAAAATGCTATACAAACCAATCTCTAGGGAAAAATTAGGCACCATTTAGGTAGTTATTTTACCATCCATCCCATTCTAAATTACCTAAGCTTCTCTGTAACCCTTTACAACATTGATTTTTAAGAGAAAGCTTTCCTTTTTATTGAGCAGTACTGTTAAATATACAGTAGTATGTTTTGCATAGTACTGTATATTCTATATCTTTGCAGTCTAAAAAGTATTCATCCACTCTATCGGAGCGATTTGAAAGGTTGCTTCCAGTTGGTTTAGTTGCATTTTAAACAGTAAAATTAATAGTATGAACATAGAGAATACGGCTAGTCAGATGCGAAAAGGAGTCTTGGAATTCTGTATCCTTTCCATCATCAAGCAAGGGGAGGCTTATCCCTCCGACATTATTGAGAGAATGAAATCAGCCAATTTAAACATATTAGAAGGTACCTTATACCCCTTGCTTACGCGGTTGAAAAATGCGGAGTTTCTCACTTATCGTTGGATAGAAAGTAATAGTGGCCCACCCCGTAAATATTTTTCTTTGACAGAAAAAGGGGCTGCATTTTATAAGGAATTAGAGGCCACTTGGAATGAACTAGCCAGTGCAGTAAAAGAACTTTCCAATGCTGAACAGACACATCATGAAGAGAAGGATTCAAAAGAGGATCAAAATTTTCCAGCGCAACTAACTACTGAATAAACTTTTCTTATAAAATAAAAAGCAACTCAAATGAAAATTGTAGTGGCCTAGCCACTAACCAATCATAAAAAAACAGCTATGAAGCAAGTCATCAATATTAACTTCCACGGACAAGTTGTACCAATAGAAGTAACCGCTTTTGAATTACTTAAAAATTATACGGAGAGCCTTTCTCGTTATTTTGCTAACGAAGAAGGGAAGGAAGAAATTATTAATGATATTGAAAGTCGAATTGGAGAACTATTTCAGGAAAGACTAAAAAAAGGATCTACCTGTATCACCGATGAGGATGTAAATGCCATCATTAAAAGTATGGGTAGGCCTGAAGAATTAGATGAGCTTGAAGAAGTTGGATCTAGTAAATCTTCATCTAAAGAAAATTCTACCTCTTCCGACCAAGCATCTCCCATTGCAGGCAATACTAAGCGGTTGTTTAGAAATGAGAATGATAAATTAATTGGAGGTGTTTGTGGTGGAATTGCCAATTATTTTGGAATAGACACTATTTTAGTAAGAATCATTTTTGTAGTAATTGCTTTTATAGGTGCTGGATTATTAGCCTATCTAATTTTGTGGATAGCCTTACCTAGCAGTGCAACCGCAGTGATTGGAGCTTCTCGAAAAAAGTTGTTTAGAGATCCAGATGAAAAAATCATTGCAGGCGTATGCAGTGGAATTGGAAATTACTTCGGAATAAGCCCCTGGATTCCTAGGGTATTATTTTTAATTCCTTTCTTAAGTATTATGTCTCGTATAACCCACTGGGAATTTTTAGATTTTCCTAATTTTATTGGTTTCTCCTTTAGTCCAGGGTCTTTATTTCTTTATATTATTTTATGGTTAGTAATACCACAAGCTAACAATACTTCGGAAAAATTAGAAATGAAAGGCGAAAAAGTCGACCTTAATTCTATTAAAAATTCGGTGGTAGGCGAAATGAAAGAAGTACAGCAAAGGGCCGAAAAATTTGGCAAAGAAGCCAAGTCTATAGCAGAAGAAAAAGGAAAAGTAGTGGGTGCAGAAGCAACTACCTTATTGAAAAAATCTACCAAATCATTGGGAGATATTATTGTATTGCTGGTAAAAGCTTTTGCTTATTTTATTATAGGCTGTTTTGCTTTTGCTTTAGTGATAGCCTTATTTAGTTTTGCTATTTTCTCTATAGGAGTTTTTCCATTGAAAGATTTTTTATTGACGGAAGGTTGGCAAAATATTTTTGCTTGGGGAACGCTAGTACTTTTTATAGCAGTACCAGTAATAGGAGTGATTACTTGGATTATAAGGCGCTTGGCAAAGATGAAGTCTAACCGAAAAGCATTGCGATTCACTTTTATCAGTCTTTGGGTGATTGGATGGGCTTGTTTTATTAGCTTATTATCAAGTGTAGTAAGAGATTTCAAGAGTACTAATCATTTATATGAACAAGAAATTACTTTAACCAACCCTTTGGTAAACAAACTTGAAATAACGGCTCAAACATTACAGAATAAGTATAAACGAAACCAGTTTTTTCATTTATCACCATTTGAAAATATTGGTTTGGAAGATGACACTTTATTTATAAAAAATATAGAAATTAAAATTCTAAAATCTACTAATGATAGTTTTAGGGTTACTATGGTAAAGTTGGCAAACGGAAGAAATAGAAGAGTTGCAGATACAACAGCGAACCTTATCAATTTCAGTGTAACACAAAAAGATTCGGTATTGCAATTGGATAAAGGTATTGGCATTTCTCAAAAAAATAAATTTCGTAATCAGGGCGTAATTATAAACGTTTACGTACCAGTAGGAAAAAAAATAAGGGTTGACCGTAGTTTGAATTGGAACAATACAATCCATTTTGATAATTCTACCAATGACGAGTGGGACAATGACAATTTAACCAATGATCAAGAAGAAAAAGGATGGCGGCAAAACATAGATTATATTATGAACTCAGATGGTTTGTATACTTTGGATGGAGAGCCAGCTGATGATAGAAAAACAGGAGGGAAAAAGAAGACTGAAATTGATGGTAAACTAGAATATCTAGATGAAAATGGAAATAAAGTTTCAATTGATATGAATGGCATTCAAATGACAGAAGGGAATGATCTAAATAAAGAAATAGATAAGCGTATAGATTCAATTAGAACGAAAATTAAGATGGATAAAGATAAAATGCGGAGGAGGGATTCTTTGGAAAAAGCAAAAAAAGAAATTCAACAAAAAATTGAAAAGATAGCATATAATGAAACTGAGCTAGAATCTTTGAGAGGATATTTATTAAAACCGTATTTTTTATTGATAAATAAAGAGTAAGCATATTCCAGCTTGCAAAAGTCGAGGTGTAAATACTTTTAGAAAATATTATTATTGGCAGCCTATGTTAAAATAGCGCTGCCAATTT
>CANCRO010000157.1 GCA_947380605.1 Chitinophagaceae bacterium | reverse complement strand
GCAGGAAATTGTTTGAGGTTAATAGCCAACTCCTTCGCTAAGCCCAAACGTGCCATCACTATGGGAACTTGCTCCCATCCCATATTCTCAGTCCCATACAAACGAAGAGTAGACGTCATCACATTAAATAAAGATTCATTTTTTTGTTTTAATCCTACTAATCCTGAAGGAAAAACAGGTGACCAAGGCACTGCTGGAAAAATACCTTCGTAGATTTTAAACTCAGCGGTCTTTTTATTTTTTTCATCTTCAGTTAATAAATATGAATACTGAGGATCATCAGTTTGATACCAAGTGGTAAGCCAATGCTTCTCTTTAATCCCCCAACCTGCAGCTATAATTTTATTTCCTGGTGCAGGGTATCCTTTAAATATTCCTCTATTGATAGTCGATCCCTTTTCATCCTTACTTATTAATGATGGAGATGCATTTACCATAGGAACTGGTGCTAAGTGATCAATAATATCCTGGTAAATAATATTTTCAGGACTTTCAATTCCAGCCGTTTTAAGTGCCTCGAGTGCAACAGTAAATAATTTTCTAGCGTATACTAATTCAGTAAGTCCATCATGAAGCTTGATGTGGCCTTCATACCCCGTTCCTTCTTTTGCATGGTACAATCCATCATTTTCCTTTACTAACAAAGATTGAAAAAACTTAGCTGCTTCTACAATAAAAGGAAGTGCTTTTTCTTTTAAAAATTTTTTATCATTGGTAAACTGATATTGCCGCCAAAAATCTAAGGCAATCTCTGCTACGGGAGTATGATTGTCCTTCACATCATTATCGATTCTATTGTAGCCATTGCGATTGGTAACATCTGAAATAAATGCACCTTCCGACTTATAAAAATCCTTCGCATCTTTTTTTGCAAATCGAAGCGAGTTAAATCTAAAATCTAAATATGGAGTAACGATATCATGAAAACCAGCGGCATTCAAGGGCCAATAAAGTTGTTGTTGATTCCAATGAAAATAAAAATTCCACTGTTGAATATCGTGATTCCAGCCCCATAAGCCATTATTGAAGCGACCTGGATATTTTCCTCCTTGGGAAGCCTGCGCATAATACATTGTCAGATACCAAAGGTTATTAAGATAATCATCTGCATAATCAACAAAAGAGCGATTCCATATAGATTTCCAATAGGCTGAATGAGCCGTATACCTTGCTGCTATTTCATTTTCAGGTAAAGCAACCATTTTCTTCACCTCCACAATTGGATCGCTTATTACGGGTGAAGAAACCGCGAATGCCAATTGCACCTGCTTGTCTTTTTTCCCATTCAATTCAATAGAAGCTAATCTTGAGTGTTCGCGTTTAGTGCTAACCGTTAGTCCATTCGAATTAATAACTGAACCAGCAACAGCAAAAGTTCCAGTAGCTAATTTTTGAGAAATATAAACCGCCTTCTCTTCCACCGAAGTTTCTGTACCAGCTAATCCTATTTCATCATCTCTTCTCATTCTAGTATACCACATAGAGAAAGTTCTTGAACCAAATCTTTCAACCGATACTTTAATCGGCACCTCTTCTTTAAAAGAGCTTTCCAAATCACAAAGCAACAAACCCGACTGATGATCAATGAATGCTTTAAAGGCAAAATGTCCAAATGGTGAGGAGCCATCCAATAATAATTTGGCATCAGCAAGACTAAGTCTACCCTTAAAATCAGAAAGATAAAGTGTATTAAAAACTGGGAATTTAAAATCTATCTCAATACGACAAGCCTGTCTTTGCGTAGTATAGTAATCGTATTTCTCAGTCCAAGTTTCAGGTTTGTCAGATTTTGCATCATCCCATAAATCACCTTTGTTAACGATGATAATTATTTTAGACTCTTCGCACCAAACCAATGCAGCTACCTCTCCATTTCCCAAAGCAATCCCTTGCATCGGATCAACAGGTGGACTTTTATAAACCACATCATATTGGGAGATGCGTCCTGGCCAATCGACATTCCAAGAAAAACTAGCAGGATTAAAAGAAGAATTAATACTAGTAGGCTTATTTTTTAAAGTATCAGCAAAACAGTAGGCCGATTTAGGTAAAAACAACAGGCCTATACAAATTATTAATAGTAAAAATAGATAACAGAGTTTAGTAGCTCTATTATAAATTGTAGAAATAGTCAGCATAGCAAGAAATTTAATATACATCCATTTGAGAATGAAAAAAATTATCAATCAGTTGTAAAAATAAGGAAAGAGATTTTGATCGCTTTGAATTTAGTTTATGGGCAAGTCTAGGACAGGGTTTTTTACTTTTTAAAAGGACTCCGCCTTTTCCAAATACTCACCGGTTCTAAATAGTTAAAAATACTGCCAAGAAAATGATTGATAATCGGTTGGCTATGCCTCATGAATCCAAACATAGCAATATCGGTGGCTCCCACCGAACTCTTTATTTCAAGTGCAGTTCTGCCAAAAATAATATTTTTGAATTGTAAACTTATGCCACATGCAATCATATCATAGAGCATGTTGAGATAGAGCATTTTTTCTTTTTGGATTTTATCATCATATCCTAGAAAGTAGGTGTCCAAACTTGTGCCATTTTTAATTAAGGTATTGAATCCAATTAATTTTTCATCAATGAAATAACCATACAGCATAAAATCATCCCCAAGCTTTTCCTTTAATACAAAAAAGTGATTTTTCGGAAGAAAAAAGGTATTAAAAGGAGCATGCTCGGCTACATGCAAATACAAATCATAGATCACTTCTTGATGGGCCAATATTTCATCAGGGGTCAATTTTCTTTTTTGAATACCTCGCAGTTTGTTTCTACTTCTTTTATATTGATCCCGATATTTTTTAGTTAAGGCTGCTACATAATCTTCTTCCTGATTCCAGCTGGGATTAATTTCAAAAATCATATTGGGCTGAGAAGAAAATTTTAAATCCTTTTTAAATGCGGGTTGGTCAAAATGTGATAGGTCATTAGGCATGAAATCTTTAAAGGAAGTCAGGTGAATTTTTGAATGTTGATTGATATCGGTAGCAGCTTGATTTAAAGTCTGTAAGATTGCAGGGATAGACGCCTGCTCTTTAACGGAAAAAGCATTTTGGCCAGATAACATATTATTACCGATAAATAATAATTGAGATGAAAAACGGCTAAATATATAATTCCTAATCCATGTTTTAGTTTTATTATCTC
>CANCRO010000156.1 GCA_947380605.1 Chitinophagaceae bacterium | reverse complement strand
TTTCAGCGTCTAGGCTTTGCCGTTGCTGAAGGTCCAGAGATTGAAGATGACTGGCATAATTTTACTGCCTTAAATATGCCCGAGAATCATACTGCTCGGGATATGCAGGATACCTTTTATATAAGCCAAAATCCAGATTGGATATTGCGAACCCATACTTCGAGTGTGCAGGTCCGTGAGATGGAGAAAGGCAAATTACCTATCCGTATTATTTGTCCAGGTAGGGTATATCGAAATGAAACCATTAGTGCTAGGGCACATTGTTTTTTTCATCAAGTAGAAGGATTATATATCGCAGAAAATGTATCTTTTGCTGATTTAAAACAGACGCTTTATTTCTTTGTCCAGGAAATGTTTGGTAAAGATTTTAAAGTTCGTTTTCGACCTAGTTATTTTCCTTTTACCGAGCCAAGTGCAGAAATGGATATCAGCTGTCTGATTTGTGGAGGAAAAGGTTGCAATGTATGTAAGCATACCGGATGGGTTGAAATTCTTGGCTGTGGAATGGTACATCCTAATCTCCTAGAAAATTGTGGTATAGACAGTAACAAATACACAGGCTTTGCATTTGGTATGGGAATAGAAAGAATCACCATGCTGAAATATCAGATAAAAGACTTGCGATTATTTAGTGAAAATGATGTCAGATTTTTAAAGCAATTTTCTGCAGCTACTTAATTTAATTTCTTATCCAACTACTTTTTATCAGCTTCCATTTTTTACACTATGATTTTAGTTACCGGTGGTGCAGGTTTATTAGGAAGCGAATTGATTCGCCAACTGCTCTCGCAGGGAAAAAAGGTAAGAGCGATTTATAATAAAAGTCTGCTACCTGATTTTAATTCGGAATTACTAGAGCAATTTCAATGTAATATTTTAGACGTGGTTGGTTTGGAAACTGCCCTGCAAGGCGTTCAAGAAGTTTATCATTGTGCAGCAATGGTCAGTTTTGCTCCATCGAGTAAGCGTGATTTATTTTCTATCAATATTGAAGGCACTGCTAATGTAGTGAATGCAGCCTTAGCGGCAGGTATTAAAAAAATGGTGCACGTTAGCTCTGTAGCAGCATTGGGGCGAATTAGGGAGGGAGAGCCGATTACCGAAAATATGAATTGGACAGAGGAGACTAGCAATAGTGTGTATGGCCAAAGTAAATATTTGGGAGAACTAGAAGTGTGGCGAGGTATTGGTGAAGGACTCAATGCAGTAATCGTAAATCCAGTTATCATACTAGGTTGTGCAGATTGGAAATCAGGAAGCGCGCAAATATTTAAAAGTGTGTATGATGAATTTCCTTGGTATACTGAAGGGGTTTCAGGCTTCGTAGATACTGGCGATGTTGCCAAGGCAATGATTGCTTTAATGCAAAGTGATATTAGCAACGAGCGTTTTATTATCAGTGCGGAAAATAGAACTTACCGACAGGTATTTAATTGGATTGCCGATAGCTTTGGCAAGAAAAGGCCTCATAAAAAAGTAACCCCATTGATTGCTAAAATTGTGTGGAGGTTGGAAGCAATCAAGAGTAGGTTCTCAGGCAAAAAACCTTTGGTAACCAAAGAGACTGCTACCACTGCATTGGCAGAGGTAAGCTATAATAATGAGAAGCTTTTGAAATTTTTACCTGATTTTAAATACACCTCGATCGAATCGGCTATTGATCTTACCTGCAAACAAATGTTGCTAAACCTTAAAAAAGGGTAATTCAAAAGGCAATTTTTTAGCTATTAAAAAATCCTATTTCACTACCGCTAAAATATTTATTTTAATATTTTACTTATTCAGTACGACAGTAAAAAAAAGGAGGAGGCTAAATTTATATAATGGGGCAGCATCGAATGTTAGGTTCATTTACCCCTGAATTAGACTGGATTCAAATCTTGAAATAGATGGACTGAAAATTTTCGAATGTAAATTAAATTGCACGGTTTTTATAGATGCCTGAGATTTCTTCTTACAATACAATATTCTTTCTAAATTTTTTATACTTCTTAATAAGATCAACCGTGTATTCTTTTTTATTATGAATCATTACACTTCTTGCTTCTTTAGTATAAGTCGATCCTAAATAATCAAAGTAGTTTTTTGAAGTAAAAATTGCCATTTCAATCATTACCGGCAAGGCATCTAAACCTTTATCTTCCATTAAATAGTAGATACTCTTTTTATTGGTAATGCCTGATTTTTTGACAATAAATCCAAGTTCTTCTAACTTTTTCAATCGATTAGAAAGCATTTTACTGGGCATCTTTTCTGGCGATTCTTTGAATTCACTAAAAAGACATTTGTACCCCCAAATCATATCTCTTAGGATTAAGAGGGTCCACTTATCTCCAATGATATCTAATCCTGTTGCAACAGGACAGAGTGATCTAAATTCAACAAGGTTTATGGTAGTGCTCTTTGTCATTAAGTAATAGTCAAAATTACAATTTAAAATGGTACATCTGTTAACAAAAGGCGATTTTGTAGTTATTTATAAGTTAAAGGGATCTTGAATTGTACTACAATAGGTTGACAGTTTTATGCTGTATAAAACTTCCCTTTTAAATCGGGAAATTACCAATTTTTAAAGAATATCGATTATTATAAATCTATCACCGCTCTAGTTTGAAATTCTTGTTTGTATTCGGTCTTTTAGCAGCATTAGCTACCTTATAACCGGTTCGATACATCCAATCGGCCATTTTTTTCAATTTTGGGTAATTGATATTTTCGGCATTATCTAAAGGGGTATGATAGTCGTCATGTAACAAAGAAGTATACATGATAGCTGGAATGCCTAAACGTGCATAAGGCAAATGGTCGCTTCTAAAATACCACCCTTCTAAATGCGTAACCTTGTCATAGGTGGTATCTAATTTAAATTTCGGACCTTCATTGTTCGCATCATTCACCATTTTTGCAAGATCATCTGAATTGCGATGGGGTATTTGCGTGCCTAAGACTGCAGCACTATCAATATGATTTCTACCAATCATATCTCCGTTTAATACCGCTACAATACTTGTTATTGGAATCGTAGGATGAGTAGTAAAATACCTAGATCCTAAAAGCCCTCTTTCTTCTGCACCTTGAATCACAAAAAGAACAGAACGCTTTGCAGGATGTTTTACAAAAGCCCTTGCATTGGCTAGCATAGCCACATCAACACTTCCATTGTCATCTGCTCCATAATAAGTAGAGTCGTTATT
>CANCRO010000155.1 GCA_947380605.1 Chitinophagaceae bacterium | reverse complement strand
AAAAAAACGAGCGATTTAATTCCAGATTGCCATCCATTACCAGTGGAGTTTGCATCTATACAACATCAGATAGAAGGCTTGTCTGTTATCATTACGGTAGAAGTGCATACCATTTATAAAACTGGAGTAGAGGTAGAAGCAATGCATGGCGCTTCTGTAACCGCACTTACTATGTATGACATGTTGAAGCCATTGGATACAGGAGTAGAAATTTCTACGATTCGACTAGAAAGTAAGTCAGGTGGTAAATCAGATTTAAAAAATGATTCTATATCCAATCTTCGCTGTGCAGTAATTGTATGCTCGGATACAGTAGCTGCTGGAAAAAATGAAGATGGTTCTGGAAAGAAAATAATTTATAAATTAAAACAATTAAATGTTTATACAGAAATATACAAAATCATTCCAGATGAAGTAGCGGCTATACAAGCAATAGCCAAAGAGTTAAGCGAAAAAGGTTTTCAATTGGTTTTATTCACCGGTGGCACGGGACTTTCACCCAAGGATCTTACACCAGATGCCATCAGTCCATTGCTTGACCGTGAAATTCCTGGAGTAATGGAGGCAGCCCGAAACTATGGACAGCAAAGAACTTCATTTGCGATGCTATCAAGAGGTGTAGCGGGATTCATTAAAAACACTTTAGTAATTACCCTGCCTGGTTCGCCTCGTGGAGCAGAGGAAACGATGGATGCTATATTTCCTGCCATTCTGCATGTATTTAAAGTAGCAGAAGGTAAAAGACATGAAGGATAAAGTGTACACATCCTACTATTTTTGAGTTGCTTATTTATTGAATTCTTGAAAAAAAGCTTTATGAAAAAATTTCCTTTTATTTTAGCCAGTGT
Organism: Chitinophagaceae bacterium; assembly: GCA_947380605.1. GTDB lineage: Bacteria > Bacteroidota > Bacteroidia > Chitinophagales > Chitinophagaceae > Ferruginibacter. The sequence goes on along the minus strand of CANCRO010000155.1, from coordinate 2,347 downwards.
ATTATTTGCATTTTTATTTTATGCTTTTAATCAACCAAAAATTGATAATGAAATCTTTGATCCTACGGGCATTGTAGCACCGAATGCAAAACTAGAAATACTAGGTGAGGGCTATAGTTTTACTGAAGGGCCAGCAGTGGACAAAAAGGGAAACGTTTTCTTTACAGATCAACCGAATGATAAGATCATTCAATGGTCTGCTAAAACTAAAGCATTTACAACCTTTTCATCTAATTCAGGTGGACGGGCCAATGGAATGTATTTTGATGCAAAAGGCAATCTAATCACATGTGCAGATATGGAAGGAGAAATATGGCGTATGGATAAAAAGGGTAATCACAAAGTGATCGCAAAAAATTATGAGGGCAAAATATTAAACGGTCCAAATGATTTATGGATCAATCCAAAAAATGGCGGTATCTATATTACTGATCCAAGGTATAAAAGAGATTATTGGGCTGCCGCTGATCCACGACATCTTGGAATGCAACAGAGCGGAGCTTATTTATATTACCTCGGTCCCAATTGTAAGACATTAAAAAGGTTGGATGAAAATCTGGTTGAACCCAATGGGATAGTTGGATCTCCGGACGGCAAAAAATTATATGTAGGCAATATCAAGCCGGACATAACTTATGTGTATGATATTATGCAAGACGGCAGTCTTTCGAACAGACAAGTTTTTTGTAAAATGAAAACAGATGGCATGACCATCGATGAGCAAGGAAATGTTTATTTGACGAATAGTTTGGGAGTAACCGCTTTTAATCAAAAGGGTGAAAGAATTTTCAATGTGCCAACAGGAGAGAGTTGGACAGCTAATGTAGTATTTGGTGGCGAAAACAGAGATCTACTTTTCATTACCGCTATGGGAAAGGTTTTTGGATTAAAAATGAAAGTAAAGGGCGTAGTAAAATAAATCTCTTTCCATTTTTAAGAAATTTCATTCACTTATTTCTTCAATGCCGACAAAGCCGACATAGGAAGCGGAATAGATGAGGGTAAAGAAATTTTTCCTTTCAACACCCTACTAGCATAGCCAGTTAAATACAAATAATAATCTGATGGAATACCCTCTTCGAAAACAAGAAATGGACTAGGACCAATAGGAGGATCTTGTGATACTTTCATAATAGCGGTCCCTTCATCTACTTCATCAAACATAGCGATGTAAATCATTTCGGCTCCATTTTTTATTGCAGCCGACAATTGATTCCAAAAGAAATTTCCTCTATCGCGTTTGATCTGATCGAAGGGTGATTTTAAATTAAGGTTGTGCCAACTAAATCCAGGAAAACAAGTGGGTGCGTAATCCACACTATTTTCTTTGCACCAAATCATATCTGCTTTTTCTATTTCATTATATTTTAAAAAAGTGGATTCATTTTGATAACGACCTACCGTCCATGGATGAATGATATCTGCCTTTTTTATTAACTCATGTAGCGCAAGATTTTTTTCTGTATCATTTCCAAATTCACGCCAATAGGTAGGCACACCAAGCATTACCGCACAATTGCCATATACTGGATCGTTTTGTAAAAAGTCGACGATACGTGCAATCGTATTGGTGGTATAGCGACGACCATCATTGAAACCAACTCCCCAAAGTACTACCAAAGGTTTCCCATTATGATACAAATAGGGCTGCTGATTACCACCACTTGTAATTTTCATACTGTCCACTAAATTTTTCCAATCACGAATAAAAACAGGTATATCCAATGTGTCGCGCATGCCCGAAAAATCATACATCACAGCAATAGCGCGACCATATTTTCTAGCCGCTAGTAGTCCATCTGCTAATACTTTATTAAAATGATTGCGTGTATTTCCTAGCCTTGTGTTGCCAATAAATCTTTGCATAAACACGCCATCAACACCATACTCCTTCATCCAACTAAAACGAAGATCGGTGGTAGCATAATCATGGTCGCTAGGCAGCATGGCTACCGAACTATCTTTATGAAAAAAAGGAGTGGGATACATTATTTTGTATTCATTCAATTCTGGCCAAATATCAATTTTAAGATTGCCAGGCCCAAATACTCCCTTTTGTAGATAATGACCCCACCCTCGATTAGCGCCATCGGTAGGGGTATCATGCCAACCTTGATAGCCAGCCATCACTAATCCTTTATAGCTTTTATGAGCAGCTGTTTTACTATGTTTATTTTTTTTAGCATAACTGCTCGTCAGGATCATTAATAAAAGTAAAAGGAGGAGGAAATTTTTAATCATCAATCATTGGTTGAATTGGTAGACTAAGTTAGTAATCTATTTTTATAATCCGGAGGCAACATTTTTACTATAAAAAAAGGGTACACTTTTTACAAAGTATACCCCG
>CANCRO010000154.1 GCA_947380605.1 Chitinophagaceae bacterium | reverse complement strand
ATATGCAAGGTATAATGAGTATTTATTTGTCCTAAAAATGCAGTTGCCAAATTGCTTGAATCAATAGAATAGCGATACGCCTTATAGCCATTAGGTAATAAAATAGTGTACTCTTTTAACTGATGGGTGGTATTGCCATTGGAGATGGTAACTAAAGCATTATGAACAAAAGAATTGGATAATTGGTCAGCCGAGAGCGTATTGAAGAAATCTAGACTTTGGGTGAGTATAATCTCAGGAGGCTTACCATTTTCAATATTGCCATCTACCACTAAAACATCCGTAGCATTCTTCAAATCGAAACTTATATTTTTCTCACAGGCTACTAGTGACACCAAAATGAAAATTAAAACTGCCATTTTTTTCATAACACAAATTTACTGAAATACAACAAAAAAGAAAGCGTTTGGTTGAGGAGAAATTGTTTTACTTTTTTGCCTTAATGCAAAAAAGTGACAAAAAAATCAATCCGCCGCGGCAGATGTACAAAGTTCAAAGTAACGCCGTGTTTTAATTTCGCATCAAAAGATAGTCAACCCTCAAAAAGACGTAAGTAACCATTCAGTAATGCCCTCGAATAAAAAGTGCTAGAAATGTGAAATATCAACCGTTAAAAAATCAAGGCTGTTTGAGCCAATATACTCTTTAAGGTAAATTCCTCTACAGGCGAGTTCCTTGATTTTAGGTTGATATTTCACATTTCAGCCTTTTTATTCGCAGGCTTGATTTTTTTGGTTACTTTTTTGCATCAAGGCAAAAAAGTAAAAGGAACCCTATTCCGGATGGAATTTCAGACCTATAAAGTAAATTTTTATTTTACTAAAAAGCAAGATGAATTGGAAGCTTATAAATCTTCTGGTAGCAATTTTTATTCGAGGGCATTCAATGACATTCAGCCAACTATTTTTGTTTGAAGTAAAAGGTAAAAGCCTGAAAAGTAAACCTAAATATTTCGTAGGATACCCAACGAAAAAATTGTTTGAAAATATTTTTGGAATGAGTATGACCTTCCTTTGTAATAGCTACACAATCTTTATTTATAATACCTTCGAGCATTAAATGAACTTCTTTTGCAAAGTGATCATTTTGAATATCTAGATTTAACTCTACACTCGCATAGGCACTAATATCATTTACGTTGTAAGAACCGATGGTAACCCATTTACTATCGCAAACCGCTAATTTACCATGTAGGATATTATTTTGATACTCGTAAATAGCTATTTTATTCCTAAGCAGCCAATCGTACCAGAATTTTTCGGCATTTTTTGCAATCAGCAAATCAGATTTACCAGTTACAATAACTTTTACCGCAACCCCTCTGCTAGTAGCTTTTTTGATATACCTTCTCATAATGGTACCAGGCAAGAAATAACTACATAAAATAATGACTTGGGAATTTGCGGTAGTCATCATTTCAATATATGTTTTTGAAATCTGATTTTTTCTACGCACCCAATCATTGCGTCTAATTCTCACATTAGACATTTCAGAAAAATATAAATGGGTGTTTGGGTTTTTGGGATTACAGGGTGACTTACTATAACCAGGTTGATTACCCTTCCATGTTTTCCAACAGATGGTGCAGAGTTCTTTCACAATCTCTCCTCGCACTTGAAGTGCAAAGTCAAGCCAGGCCAGTTTTCCAGGCAGGTCATTGTAATGATTACTTATGTTTATTCCTCCTACCATTGCGATGGTAGTATCTACCACCAATACTTTATGATGAAGCCTTCTGCCAAAATAAAAATTACTTCCTTTAAAAAGAGGTTCGAAAAAACGAAAATGAATACCCCCTACCGTTAGTTGTTCTATCAACGCAGCTGAAATTGATCTGGAGGCATAGCCATCGACCATCAAATAAACTTTTACCTTTCTTTGGGCAGCAGAAAGCAGGGCTTGTATAATTCGAAGACCAGTCTCATCGGCTTCAAAAATATACACCTGCAAATGAATACTCTCCTTTGATTCAGCGATAATATTTTCAAGTAAATCAAAGTAATCCTTTCCACCCTGGAGAAGGGTAACTTGGTTATGAGAAGTGTATAGAGAAGTTGTTTTGATATAATTCCCAATAAGCATCCTACCAAACTACTCAAAAATATTTATACATTGGTACAATAAAATTGACAGTTGGGTAGGATGAAAAATCAATATAAAAAAATTAGATAGACCATTCTTTGCGCATCTTTCTAGTCAGCAAAGCATTGGCTTCTGCATCATTTTTAAAATGTTCTTTAACTGGATCCCATTTCAACGCACGATTCAATCGATAAGCAATATTACCAATATTACAAACAGAAGCGGTACGGTGACCAATCTCTACATCACAAATTGGCTTAGTACGTGTGCGCATTGCATTTAGGAAATCTTTGTAATGGTCTTCACTCTTATATACATGCTTTTCTGAATCAGTAATGATTTTTTGAGCAAGATTACTTGGAGTAGTCTCAATTTTTTTTCTTTGTACTTTAATTTCGCCGGTAGTTCCAATAAAATGAATACCATTGCTCCACTCCCATGTTTCGTGGGTCATTTTAATGCCATTGGCATAATGATAAGTTAAGAAAGGGTGATCCTTTCCATCAGGTGCAATTACTTCAATTGGCCCAGTATCATCCATTCCCAATGCCCATTGTACAATATCAAACATATGTGCCCCCCAATCGGTAACCATACCTCCACCAAATTCTCTAAAACCTCGCCAATTTGGAAATACATCTTTAGTAAGCGGCGGAGCTAATTCTGAATTAAATGCAACCGGTTCATTTGGTCCTAACCATTTATCCCAAACTAATCCAGCCGGAACAGGTTCTGCAGGCAAATTATATGCAACAGGTGGCGGTCCAACATTAACTTTTACACTTTTAATTTCTCCGATGTATCCATTTCTAATTAATTCAACTGCTTGCCTAAATTCTGGCCAAGAACGTTGCATACTTCCTGTTTGGAAAACACGATTGTATTTACGTGTTGCATTGACCATTGCCCTTCCTTCTTTTACTTTAAGGGATAGCGGTTTTTCACAATAGATATCCTTTCCTGCAGCAGCAGCTTTAACTGCCATAGAAGCATGCCAATGATCAGGAGTAGCAATCACTACCGCATCTATATCTTTGCGAGCTAGTAATTCTCTAAAATCATTATAGACCGGAATAGTAGCGAAAGTACCTAAGGCAGAATTATTTTTATACGTTTCCTTAATCGTATCAAT
>CANCRO010000153.1 GCA_947380605.1 Chitinophagaceae bacterium | reverse complement strand
ATCCCACATCAAAATTTATTGAAAGCCTTTTGTTTCAATATCAAGAAAGAGGCAGCCTCAGTAAAAAGCAATTGGAAGGTTTATACCAAAAGGCATGCAACGTGACTTCATTACCGCCTGGTAAATTAGCTACCTTAGAAGCCATTATTCTAAAGAAACCTAATCGTTTTAAATCCCCCCTTCCTTCTGCAGTTAGCTTAAACCCAAAAGATGAATTACTTGAAAGTAGAATCAATGAAATTTTATTAAAATATCCTCAACATAAAAGAGTACTATTCATTCAGACAAAACTAAAAAATAATGAAGCTATTGCTACACTTGAGAAATCAGAAATTGAACGCTTTCATAAATTACTGATTAAGTGATGTCTGATGTCTGATGTATGATTTCTGATCTTTGAACTAAATCATACATAATACATCGGAGTGCACACATAAAAAAATCAGACATCAAAAAATCAGACATCAAAAAATCAGACATCAGACATAAAAAAATCAGACATCAAAAAAATATTACTTTTCAAAAGTTTTTTCTAATCAACTTATCTGGTCTAGACATAAAAAACCACCTAGAAAATAGCTAGATGGCTTCTTAAAAATGGAACGATATTGCTTATAATTATTTAACCAAATAAACCGCCTTTCTTGAGAGATTGAGTTCCTTCACCAATCATAAATCCATTTTGATAAATCTGTATAGTATAGTTTCCTTGTTCAAAATTATTACCTGGCCTAAAGGCAAACTCTACATTTTTCTTAATAGCAGTCTCCACTTCTACCAAAACTTTCGCAGTAAAGGATTTATAGCCATCTATTCGAGTATTAAAAGTGCCTGAGCTATCGCCGTCTATAGTTAATGCTTTGCCATTGGGTCCAATCACTAGCACATAAATATCTTTGGCTCCAGGTGTTGCAATCCGATTGTCTACATCAAAACTAACGACCAGTTTGTCTACTTTTTTTGCAATAGTCGAAACCCTTTCTTTTCCATTATTTTTAATGTTGACAGGAACAATATGAATATTCGACGCATTTAAAGTAGTGCCGATATCTACTTTCTTTTCAAGTGCTATCTTTTCATTATTAGTATTATTGAGTTCTGTACTTAAACCTTCTTTTTCTATGCTCAATAATGTTTTTTCATTCGACAGGTGTTCATTTTCCTGCGTTAATCGAACGACTTCAACTTGCAGATTTTCTATTTTCCCATTCAATGAGGCGATTAAAGATTTTGCTTTGGATAATTCGCTAGCCGTTGCATTTTTCTTATTCAAGATGTCTCTTATTGCTGTTTTTACTCGCGCAATCTCTCTGTCTTTTACCGACAATTTAAAGCCTAATCCATTATTGACAGTATTCATAGAATCTAGTCTAGCAAGGGATGCGTCGAAACTCTTTTGAATATCACTCTTCTCTTCATTGACGATAGTAATCTGGGTAGCCTGATGGTGTATCGTTTCATTCAATTTATTTTTATTGATGAATTCATAACTCCCTAGTCCAATAATGCCGATAGCTAAAACTCCGATAGCGATATTCTTATATCGATTAGCCGTTGACATTTTTTTAATTTCTATTGTTGAAAGTCTTTCTGTATTATCCATGATAGTAGTTTTAAATTTTTGTAGATGAAATTTCTGGCGCCGAAAATAATATTTCCAAAACCGTGCCATTTATTTTTTTAAATCATTTAAAACTCCCCTAAATATTTAAAAGAAAATTATCAATTTTAACTGGTGATGAATGACTTACGATATTCTCTTTTATTGAACTCAATGAGAAATACCTACTTATATAGAATAGGTCAGAAAAGAAATTTTAACATTTACTGTAGATTAGGGAGTGCTCGCTACGAACGCTTATACCCTTTACCTTTTTTGTAATAACGTATAGGATATTTATCGTGCCAGTGAAATATTTTTTTACCCCAAAGTATTGTTAATTTAAATATAGAATAAGCAAAATGCTGCTTTTGATGGGTAGACATTGGATCTGTTTTATATTCATTGAACGTACAATTGAAGTAAATAGTATCCTTTAATCATCTAAATACTTTTTGAGAAATCCTCTCCATTTATTTTCAATAAATTCAAAATACTTTATCTATCCCCTATTTTTAATTATTACTTGTCATAGCTTTGCGTAGTAAAATTTAAAATATGTCAACCCCTACAAAAATTGCCATCGTAACTGGCGGAAGTCGTGGTCTAGGAAAAGATATGGCGACCAGTATCGCCCTAAAAGGAATCGATGTAATTCTTACTTATCGATCTAATGAAGAAGACGCATTGCAAACGGTGCAATCCATTAAATCAATTGGCCAAAAAGCAGTTGCTATCCAGTTAGATATGACTGATTTTGCCTCCCTAGATAGTTTTGTAAAACAAGTGCTAGATACTTTGCAAACGAATTGGAATACCGATCGATTTGATTTTTTAATTAACAATGCGGGTATGGGTGCAACCGTTCCTTTTTTAGAAGTTCAAGAAAGCATGTTCAACGATTTTTTGAATGTCCATTTTAAAAGTATTTATTTCTTGACTCAAAAACTGGTTCCCCATATTAATGAAGGAGGACGCATTATCAATATCTCTTCGGGTACTACTCGATTTGCCCATCCTGGATATTCTGTCTATGCGTCTATGAAGGGCGCTATAGAAACATTTACAAAATATTTAGCTAAAGAATTGGGGCCTAAAGGTATTGGTGCTAATGTAGTGGCCCCTGGTCCAGTTGAAACTGATTTTAATAATGCCGCTATCCGAAGCAATCCTCAAATGAAGGCTGCATTGAGTTCCATGACTCCACTCGGTAGAGTAGGTGCTGCCAATGATATAGGTTCTGTAGTTGCATTTCTGTGTACCGATGACGCTAGATGGGTAAATGGTCAACGCATAGAAGTGAGCGGTGGAATCAACGTGTAATTTAGTTGGAGCTTTTTTACTTGATGCAGTATAAATATGTCTGATGTATGATTTAGTTGGAGCTTTTTGACTAGACGCAGTAAGGATATGTCTGATGTATGATTTTATGATGTCTGATGTAAATAAAAAAATTCAGAAATTATACATCATAAATCAGACATCAGAAATCAGACATCCTACATCCTACATCAATCTCGAAGAGTCTCTAATAATCAATCACCTGTTCTTCCATCACCTTTGGCATCGCCCTAAATTCATATTGCTGGTTGCGAAGTTGTGGTTCAAAACCCGCCTCTCTTATCGCATCTTGAATACTCTTGCTGGTAA
>CANCRO010000152.1 GCA_947380605.1 Chitinophagaceae bacterium | reverse complement strand
CTATTCAAATACAATTACTGGGTTAGCGTCGTCAACAAATTATTTTGCAAAATCATTTATAGTTAATAAGGCAGGCACTAGTTATGGGTCAGTGATAAATTTTACTACATCATCTCCACCCATTACAATGAATAGTAATTCGGCAGTTTCAAATATTGGGCCTTATAGTGCTTCAATTAGTGGAAGTATAGCATCCGTAGGTGGGTCCTCAATTGTAGCTTCTGGCATATGTTACAGTTTTTCAAATCAAACGCCAACTGTAAATGATAGCAAAACAACTGATGGAACAAGTTCGGGTAATTATGTTAGTTCATTAACAGGACTTACTCAAGGAACAACATATTATGCGCGTGCATATGCAACAAATAGCCAAGGAACAGAATATGGTAATCAAGTTAGTTTTACAACATTAGGAACTGTTGTATCGCCTTATACCTCTCGAGTATGGATGGATAGAAATTTAGGAGCTTCACAAGTAGCCACAAGTGTAAATGATACTTATTCTTATGGTGATTTATACCAATGGGGAAGAGCAACTGATGGAGGTCAACTAAGAACAGCGCCCAATACCGCAACTCAATTGGCAACGTATACAACGCAAAGTACTTTTTACATTACAACCCAACCTTGGACAAGTGATGCAAATTGGAATACAAAAACAGGAAGCACTTGGAATCAACAACCTTGGAATAATACAGACGGAGGAGTAAATAATCCATGTCCAAGTGGCTTTAGAGTGCCAACAACATCTGAGTGGAATTCTGAGTTAAGTGGAATGATCAATGCTGGGTTGGTTACCAATAGTAATACCGCAACCAATATTGCGAGTGGTGCATTTAGCTCATTTCTAAAAATTCCACAAGCAGGTGTTATTGAAAATGGCAATACGACCCTTATTACAACAAAAACTGTTTTTTGGACGACAGACAGATTAGATACCTATAGTGCGAATGAGATAAGATTTTGGCCTACTCAGGGGGCTTATCAAAATGCGAACTGGTATAGGATGCGTTATTCCGTTCGTTGTATTGCTAAATAATATAATTACTTGAAAAAACTTTTCACCATATTATTTTTTTTCTCTGCATTGATTTCTAATGCACAACAAAATACGTTGAATAATATCGGCTTAACGAGTAGTACACCTGCTTCGGTAGCTTATTCATTAAGGCTATTAAGTAGCAGTTATGCAGGCCCATTAGTCCGTATTAAAGTAGGTACTTCTTTTTACGACGTCTATCCAGATTTAATCACGAATAAATTCAGTTTAAGTTCTAAAATATCAGCATCAATTAGTACTTATAATGCAGCAGCTGCTGCGGCTAGTACAATTGCATTAAGCACAATTATTTCGGGATCGACAGATGCTACGCTAGCTATTTGGTATGATCAAAGTGGAAATGGAGTAGATGTTTTATCTAACACCTCCACTGCAAAAATAATTACAGCAGGCACTTTGAATACATTGTATGGACAGCCAACTGTATATTTTTCTGGAAGCAACGGCGAATCTTTGTTGACATCTTCTAATACCGTTAATTATAGCGCACTGTCAGGTGCAACTGTAAACGCAGTTGCGCAAAATGTAGCAACAACTTCATCTTTTGCAGGGATTATTGGTGCTGCTTTTGCAGCTCCAAACCCCGGTTATAATATTTCATATGACGCAACAATTGGAAAAGGTTATGCATCAGATGGTGCTGGTTGTACCTATGGAACAAACCTAAGTTCTACAAATCCACAAGTAATCACTAATATTTTCGTAAATACAACTACAAACCTTTCAAATACCTATATAAATGGTGTATTGAAAGCTAATTCAGGAAGTACCTGTTCACTTACACATACCAGTGGGTCTAAAATTTATATAGGTAGTGCAAGAGGATATGGGCCAGCTTCTTTTATTGGGAATGTTTCGGAGGCCATTATATTTCCAAAGCAATTGGTTGATGCGGAAAGAAATCCATTGGAAACCAATCAAAGTTCTGCATATTTTTCACCATGCGTAACCATTACCTCTAGTGCATCTGGTGCTGTTTGTGCAGGTACGAACGTAACATTTACTGCAAACGTTTACAACTTTACTAGTACCCCTACTTATCAATGGTATAAAAATAGCGTAGCCATTAATGGAGCTAATTCATCTACTTATTCAACCACCACTTTAACTAATAATGATGTGATTAAAGTTAGTGCCGGTGATGTAATTGTGACAAATAGTTTAATTCAACATTTAGATGCGAATAATGCTTCAAGTTATACATCAGGTAATACTTGGACGGATTTAACTGGGAATGGAAAAAATGGAACCATCGTTGCTGGAAGTTCTGGAACTGTCGCAATTGCTACAGAAGGTAATATCAAGTCTTTTAATTTTACCAAAGGCACAACTTATATCTCTGCACCTGTAACAAAAACTGCGTCTATGTCATTCAATGTATGGGCGAAAAATACAGATCTTAATAATGCCTATAATACTATAGGTACCATGCTTTTCAATGCTGGTGCAAGTGGTACTGGCCCCCTTAATGGAGGACCCGATTTATTTATTAGTGGGAATAAAATTTATTGGAATACCTATGATGGCGTTGGAAATCCTTTCATGTTAAATGGAACTCCCATTACTACTACAACTGCCGCTATAGATGATAATAACTGGCATCACTTTGCTGTTGTAGTTGATGCGTTAGCTAGTTCTGTGAACTTATATATAGATGGTGTGTTTAAAGGTACAGCTGTTTATAAAGATCCCAGTACTTTTACAAGTCCTACAGCACTTTTTATTGGAGGTGAGGGTAGTAACAATACTTATAATTTAGGATGGATTGGAAATATCAGTGCTTTCCAGTCCTATAGCAGAGCTTTATCATTAGCTGAAGTAGTTCAAAACTTTAATGCTAAAGCTTCTTTTTTTGGAGTCACTTCATCCGCTTCTACATTTTCAAATTCAATTAACGTATCAGTGAATAGTGTAAGTGTTCCAACTATTTCAGTAGTTGGTGACGCTTGCATTAATAAAACAACATTAACCACTGGTTCTGGTTTAGGCAATTATGCTTGGTATAAAGACAATGTGGTTATTTCAGGAGCTACAAGTAATACCTATACTCCAAGTACTAGTGGGGCTTATCAAGTACAGGTTAGCAATGGAACTTGTTCAAGTACTTCTACAGTAACTACTATTTATACTTGTGGAAGAACAGCAGATGGGAGAATGGTATCTATAAGTTCTTCAACAACTTTAGTAACTAGTTCAGGTGAAATAAATAATAA
>CANCRO010000151.1 GCA_947380605.1 Chitinophagaceae bacterium | reverse complement strand
ACCTCCACTTTGAATTTGACTGGTGTTACAAGTGCAGATGCCACATCTTATACCTGTGTTGTTAGCACAAGTACTGCTTCTGGTACAATATCTTATACTTCTAATCCTGCAACTTTAATTGCAAATGCTTCACCAACAATTACAGGTACCTTAAGTGCATGTGTAGGAAGTACATCGCAATTAACAGGATCTGCAACTGCAAATACTCTAAATCCTTGGGTTTCCTCTAATTCGGCTATAGCATCAGTTAGTAATTCTGGTCTTGTTACTGCATTAACTGCAGGAACTGTTACAATAACCTACAAAAATTCAAATGGTTGTGAAACGACACAAACATTTAGTTCAAGAGCAAATCCAATCTTAACTGCCTCGACTGGTAATACTTATCTATGTGGGGTTAGTACTTCACCTGCAACTACTTATACTATTACTGCCAATGCTGCTCCTTTTGCAACCAGTCCATGGTCATCAAGTGCTACAAGTATTGCAACTATTGCTGCAACTTCAAGCACTAGTAATAGTGCATTAGCAACCATTACACAAATTGTTACTGGTACTACAAATATTACTTTTAAAGACATCAATGGCTGTACAACAACAACGCCTTATACAGTTCAAAATGTAGGAATTTCTGCAATTACTGCAAATACTACAATTTGTACTGGGCAATCGGTTAATTTAAATGCTACTTCAGCGGGTAATATTATCAATTGGTATGATGCTGCTGGCTCGCAATTAAGTTCTGTTTTAAGCGCTGTGAATTATGTTGTTACTCCAAGCACTCCAGGAACATATACCTATTATGCAGAAGCAGCAATACAAGCGTCAACCAATTATTTACCTAGTTTAAATTATTATACATGGGTTGTTCCAAATGGTGTGACTGCACTTTCTGTTCAAATGAAAAGTGGTGGTGGTGGTACTGGAGGTTGTGATACTTATTGTGGAGCAGCAGGTAACCAATCGAAATATATCAATTCTTCAATTTTAGTTACTCCAGGTCAAACTTTACAAATTGCACCTGGTTTTAGAGGTGGTAATGGTGGATCTAATGCAACGAATTGTTGTGGTGGTATTGGGGGTAAAAATGCTTTTGGATATAATGGAGGTGATGGTGGTGCTGGTGGACCTGGTGGATGGTCAGGTGCAGGTGGTGCAGGTGGAGGAGCATCTGTTTTAAAAATATTTAATTCGAATGGTTCACTTGATAGAGAATATATTTTAGCTGGATCCGGTGGTGGTGGCGGTGGAGGACAATTTGGTGTAGGAGCGAATCCTGTTGCAGAAACATACAGAGCGGATGGAGCACCAGCAGGTGCTGTAGGTTTAAAGACACCTGGTGATGGAGGAGGCGGTGGAGGTGGTGGAGGTGGTAAGAAAGGAGGTATTGGTGGACCAGGATCGCCAACCGGTGGTGACGTGGGAGGTTCAGGAGGTAGTGATGGACTTGACCAATTATATGGTTTAACATTTACTAAAGTTGGGTCAGGTGATGGTTTTATCACAATTTCATATGAAGCACAAGGTGTTGGAGCTTGTGTTACACCAGTTCGTAGACCTGTAGTTGTAACTGTTTCTCAAGGAAATAATGCTGGTACAATTACTGGAACTTCTGTCATTTGTAAAACAACTGCAACAACTTACTCTTCGACTGGTTCAATTTTGACAACTGGAGCAACAGGAACTTGGGCAAGTTCAAATACAGCTGTTGCTAGTGTGAATGCTACTACGGGTGTTATTATTGGCTTAACTGCAGGAACAGCAACAATCACTTATACCATCACAGGTGGATGTGGAGGGACTGCTATTGCTAGTAGGCAAATTACAGTTATTGAACAACCTGCTATTACTTTACAACCTTCTTTAACGAACCAAGGATATTGTTTAAATGCAAGTTCAGGATTATTGAATGCCACTGCTTCAAATGCAACAAATTATCAATGGTATTATACTAATACTGCAAATCCATTTGGGAATGCTTTAAATTTTGATGGTTCAAATGATTACATAAGTTTACCAAACGAATCAAATTTTGATTTTACAAATCAAATGACTGTAGAGGCATGGGTAAATATTTCATCATTTACAAAAGCATATCAAACAATTATCTCTAAGGGAGATAATTCATGGAGACTCTTAAGAAATAATACTTCTAATAATTTAATTTTTGCAATTAATAATACAAGTTCAACAGTTTTTACAGTTAATAGCACAAGTAATTTAAATGATGGTAAATGGCACCATGTGGCTGGTACTTTTGATGGTACAAATATTAAAATATTTGTAGATGGCAAAATGGAAGGAAGTACAGCTACTACTGAAAATATTTTTAATTCAACTAATCAAGTTTTCATAGGTGAGAATGCTGGAGTAACTGGAAGGCAATTTATTGGTTTAATGGATGAAGTTAGAATTTGGAATGTAATTCGTTCAGAAGCACAAATAAAATCAAACTTTTTAAATGAATTAACTGGAAATGAAACCGGTTTGGTTTCTTATTTTAAATTTAATAATACAGTTGCATCTGGTACAAATAGCACAACAGTATCAGATGTTAAAAATGCTAATAACGGAACTGCTGTCAATTTTGCTTTAACAGGGGCAACTTCAAATTATATAGCTAATACCAACGATGGTAATGGAACAATCGTATCCCCTAATGGCACTTCTACTTCACTAAAGCCTTCAACCGCAATAGCAGGAGACTTTTATTATTATATGACTGCATCCAATGCGGCATGTTCTGTTTTATCAGATTTATCTGCAAGAATTAGAGTTGTGCAAGATTGTACTGGATTAGATGCAGATGGCGATGGTGTTCCAGATGAATTTGATATTGACGATGATAATGATGGTATAACTGATACTTATGAACAAACTTGTACGACTATATCAAGTTTGACTGATATTTATGGTCCTAGTTATTGGAGATCTATATCTTGGACTGGCGGGGCCTATTTGGCAAAATATTCTACAGCAACCCCAGATATATACATTGATGGTATTTTAAATAATGGATTTGAAGTATTCAGACCGGGAACTACTGCTAATCCAATAGCAGGGGATGATTTCACTAATACCCCAATTATTTTCACATTAAATACGCTAACGCCAATCCATGCAGATGGATTTTCGATTGTTAATGATTATGGAGAATCGGGGGATAATATAGTTAAAGCTGACATTAAATTATATAGTGGCACTGCTTCTAGTTCAACCTTATTAGGAACAGAGACTATTGATAATATGGCAGATGTTTCTTCAACAACACGTTATCCTTTTAGTAAGGGGTATGATAATATTTC
>CANCRO010000150.1 GCA_947380605.1 Chitinophagaceae bacterium | reverse complement strand
TACCCGGCGTAATCAATTTTAAAAGTTGGAAACAGGTAAGTAAAAAAAATGCTTTTCAATATGGATTGTCCATGGAATTTTCTACCCATGAACAATACCAGCAATACAACCATCATCCTAAGCATGTTGCATTTATAACTGAACAATGGATTCCCTGTGTAGCTGATTTTTTGGAGATAGATTATGAGCCATTGGCAGAAAACTCCATTTAGTTCGGTTTTTTCAGCACAAAGGAAGCCTAAACAATAACAAGTCGCTTATCCATATATACCGATCAAAATAAAAGAGTAAAAACTAATCATTGCATTTGGTCAAATAATTTGTAAATACTAACTTGAACAAGTAAATCTTATTTGCTATATCAAAAGAAAAAAATTTATGAAAAAAGAATCAAAAAACAAGACTAAAAATCCAAGGCGAGAATTTATTCGCAACGCTGCGTTGACTTCAGCTGGATTTTATATCGTACCACGCCATGTATTGGGTCGTGGATTTACCGCTCCTAGCGACACCTTGTACATTGCTACGATTGGTGCTGGTGGAAAAGGAACGAGTGACTGTGCTGGCTTTATGAGAAGATGGGATGAGGAGAAAAAAGCATTTGTCCCACAAGAAAAAGCTAAAATTGCTTTTCTATGTGATGTAGACCAGTTAAAGGGTGCAACTACATTCAAAAGATATCCTGATGCAAAAGTATATGAAGATTGGAGGGTACTCATTGAAAAAGAACATAAAAATTTTGATGCCGTTTCGGTTTCTACACCAGATCATACCCATGCGGTAGCTGCCTCTGCAGCCATTACCCATGGTAAACATATCTGGGTTCAAAAACCAATGACGCATGATATTTACGAAGCACGTGTGTTAGCAAAACTTGCGCGCGAATATAAAGTAGTCAGCCAAATGGGTAACCAAGGTTCCTCCAATGATGGCGTTCGTCAAATGAGAGAATGGTATGAGGCGGGCCTTATCGGCGATGTAACAGATGTTTATTGTTATACCAACCGTCCAGTTTGGCCACAAGGTGGTATGAAATGGCCTACAAAAACAGGAACGCCTCCAAGCACATTTAACTGGGATCTTTGGCAGAGTTCTGCTAAGGCTAGGCCTTTCCCTTCTGGCCGTACTGGTCAGCAGCGCAATGGTGTTACGCCTGGACTTGCCTACGAAGATGATTTCCATCTAGCACCGCACGATTGGCGTGGATGGTGGGATTACGGAACCGGTGTAATTGGTGATATGGGTGCTCACATCCTTGAAGCTCCAATGACTGTTCTTGATCTTGGATATGTATCTGCAGTACAAACTAGTTTAGGTAATCCAAGTATGGGCTTAAAACAAGAAGAATTCCCAGATACTTGCCCTCCTTCAAGCAATACCATCTTAACATTCCCGAATCCTAAAAAAGGCAAGCATGGTAAAGCGCTTCCTAATATCAGAATTCACTGGATGGATGGTGGATTAACCCCTCCAAGACCAGAAGAAATGGAACCGACAGACACCATGGCTATCAGTGACGGAAGTGGAATGCTATTTATCGGTACCAAAGGCAAAATGATTGCAGGTTGCTATTCAGCAGGTGCTAGACTTTTACCGGTATCTCGTATGGAAGAAGCAGCTATTAAAAAATTACCTGTTAAATATCCAAGGGTACCAGGAGGTGCTGAAGCTCACTATCAACAATGGGTAGAAGCTTGTTTGAAAGGATACGAAAAAGGCGAAACGAGTTCTAATTTCGATAAAGCAGCCAAAGTAGTAGAGAATATGCTAGTAGCTAACTTAGCAATCAGAGGATATAATATTGAGAGAAAAACTAGTGCAACCACAGTAGCTGCTTCAGCTGCAGCGGCTCCAAATGCACCAGCTGCGGGCGCTCCAGGCGCTGCTACTCAACGTGTTCGTCCTCCTCAAAGAGTATTCCCTGCGCGTAACATTACTTTATTATGGGATCATGATCAAATGAAGATCACTAACTGTGATGAAGTGAACCAATTTGTTAAACGCGAATACAGAGAAGGCTTCGGATTGAGCGGTGTATAATTATTTAGCTT
Organism: Chitinophagaceae bacterium; assembly: GCA_947380605.1. Taxonomy (GTDB): domain Bacteria; phylum Bacteroidota; class Bacteroidia; order Chitinophagales; family Chitinophagaceae; genus Ferruginibacter. The sequence goes on along the minus strand of CANCRO010000150.1, from coordinate 1,273 downwards.
ACATTTTCAAATAGGCAACCTTTTAGGTTGCCTATTTTTTTTGTTGGCGGTAAAAGCTAATAGAGTGTCAAATGATTAATAAACTTACAATTCATCTTGCTTTTAGTAAAACTATATAGACTTTGAATTCCATTTGGAATAGAGTGCTTTTACTTTTTTACCTTGATGCAAAAAAGTAACAAAAAAAATCAAGCCTGTGAATAAAAAGGCTGAAATTTTAAATATCAGCCTTTTTATTCAAGGGCGTTTAATCAACTATAATGTCGAAATAAACTTAAAAATAAAATACACCTTACTTACTTATATCGGCCTCGAAAAAAATGCGTTAAGAAAATTGATTGGATAGCTTTAAAAAATGCAATAATGATTGATGCCCTTGAATAAAAGGTGCTAGAAATTTCCAACATTAGCCGTTAAAAAATCAAGGCTGTCTGAGCCGGCATTATCCATAAAGAAAAATACTGTGGCGGCGAGTTACTTGATTTTAGGCTAATGTTGGAAATTTCAGCCCTTTTATTCGCAGGCTTGATTTTTTTTGTTTCTTTTTTGCATCAAGGCAAAAAAGAAAATAACTTCAAATAAATAAAAGAATTAAAACATATAAAAAAAGGGTTTGAATATATCAAACCCTTTTTGAAAAATATTTATTCAATAATTATAATAAACGAATCTTCACATTCCTCCATGAACTAGATCCAGGATGTTGCTGAAAAGCAATTTTACCAGCTGCAACCTTTCCCCAATCTGCATAGTTTTTACCCTTACCAAATTTACTGTTTGCAACCATTGCATTCCACTCAGGACTAAACATTTGTCCATCATAAGTAGTGATACCGTTGAATATCAAAGTAAGGTGACCATGGTTTTGAATAACCGTTGCTTTGTTCCACTCCCCAACAGGATTAGGCTTTGAAGTAGCTGCTCCACCTGCTAAATCATATAACTGACCAGCTAAGTGATTTTCTTTTTTATTGTCAGATGCATCAATATTATCTAATACCTGCATTTCTGGACCTGTATCAGAAGCTGATCTGTATTTTCCTATTTCCTGAATATCAAAAATAAGGCCGCTGTTACTTCCTTTGGCAACTTTCCATTCTACTGAAAATTCAAAATTTTCAAATGACTCATTCGTAGTAAGATCACCGCCTCTAGCAGCTGGTGTTAATGCCCTTGATGAATCAAATACAATCATTCCGTCTACTACGGTCCATTTTACACTTACGGTATCTCTACCATAAGAATGCCACCCTTTGGTAGTCTTGCCATCAAA
>CANCRO010000149.1 GCA_947380605.1 Chitinophagaceae bacterium | reverse complement strand
CGCCTATTCCTAGCTTTCTCTTTGAATCAGATATTCTGTAAGTTCCATCAAGGGCTTTTTACGAGCTAACAACACCGCAGTTTCATCCAAATGTTGAAGAGCTATTTGAACATATTTTTCTTTTAACTCTACTGCCCACTCATCTACCTTACAATCTCTAAAAATTGATAATACTTTATTTATTTTCTCGGTGGGATTAATCGTAGCAATCTCCATTAAATTCGCCAAGTCTTCTTTTTGAGAAGCAGAGGCTACTTCCATTGCATGAATCATTAAGAAGGTTTTCTTATTGGCAAGAATATCTCCACCTACTTGTTTACCAAATTTATCAGGATCACCAAATGCATCTAAAAAATCATCCTGTACTTGAAAAGCAATTCCTAAATTTTTACCAAACTCATATAAGTGTTGCTGATTACCTTGTCCCGCTCCTCCTAAAATGGCACCCAGCTGTAAACTTGCAGCTAACAAAACAGATGTTTTCAAGGTGATCATATTTACATACTCCTCCAAACTCACTACTGTTCTTTTTTCAAAATCCATATCTAATTGCTGGCCTTCACAAACTGCTTTTGCGGTATTATTAAAAACTTCAAATATTTTTTGAGAATAGTCTCTCTTTATTTTATTAAGGTATTCGTAAGCTTGCACCAGCATTACATCGCCAGCTAGTAATGCGGTTGATTCACCATATTTGGTATGTACTGTTTCCATTCCACGACGCAAAGGGGCTTTATCCATTATATCATCGTGGATCAAACTGAAATTATGAAACAATTCAATCGCGGTAGCTACTTCGTAAGAATCAGGATTTATTTCATCGAACAGTTCATTACCCATTAATACGCAAACAGGTCGAACTCTTTTTCCCCCGAGTTGCAAGATATACTGAGCAGGCTCATACAATGTTTCAGTATGAGTTGGAAAATGACGCTGATTAAATTTTTGTTCGAAAATTTTCGATAATTCTAAAAAAGAGTGCATAAAGTAAATAGCTAAAATGCAAAATTGCAGTGTATTTTACAAACAACAACCTGCGTTAAACAATTATTTTTTCCTTTTTATTTTAATTTTTGATTTAGTAATATCTAGTACCGCTGCCCCTTCTTCCTGCACCCAATGGTAATCTAATTGTCTCTTTTCCAAATTAGCAGCCACTACTTTAATCTTCACCTTATCTCCCATTCTAAATTTTTTACCAGTGCGCATACCCACCAATGCATAATCAGCTTCATCTAGTTTGAAATCATCGAATTCATTCAAATCACGAACCGTTACCATGCCTTCGCATTTATGCAAAACTGTTTCTACAAAAAAACCAAAACTAGCCACTCCACTAATTATTCCATCAAATTCTTCACCAAGGTAGTCCTTCATGTACTCCACTTGTTTGTATTTATTACCTGCGCGCTCGGCCTCCATTGCTTTACGTTCCTTATCACTACAGTGCTTGCTCTTTTCTTCCATTTTCTTATCTAGCTTCAAATCTTTATCTAGACAATTTTGCAATACTCTGTGAACCAATACATCAGGATAACGACGAATAGGAGAAGTGAAATGACAATAATGTTCAAATCCTAAACCGTAATGTCCAATATTTTTAGCAGTATAAATTGCCTTAGCCATGGTACGAATACCTAATTGCTCTAAAACATGCTGTTCTGGTTTTCCATTCACCTCCTTTAATAAATTATTGAATGATTTAGCTACCGCCGCTTCATCATGTATATCAAAAGTATAACCGAATTTTTTTGCAAATGCTGCAAAAGGTTTTAATTTTTCATCATCTGGAGTAGCATGTATTCTATACGGAAAAGGAATCGGTTCACCATTACTTTTAATCCTTGAAATATATTCTGCAATCGTTCTGTTAGCTAATAACATAAACTCCTCCACCAATTTATGGGCATCCTTACTTTCTTTAATAACAATCCCGATAGGTTTAGCATTCTGATCAAGCGTAAAACGTACTTCTTGAGAAGAAAAATTAATCGCCCCATTATCAAATCGCTCCTTTCTAAAATGTTTTGCTAAATTATCTAACAACAAAATTGCTTTATCATAAAGACCTTCTTTCGTTTCAATGATTTGCTGAACATCTTCATAAGTAAAACGATGATTACTATGGGTAATCGTTCTACCCATCCATTTATGTTTAATTTCACCTCGATTGGTTATTTGAAAAATAACTGAAAAGGTATATTTATCTTCATTGGGTCTTAGCGAGCAAAGTTCATTACTAATTCTTTCCGGCAGCATCGGATTTACTCTGTCGGGTAAATAAACACTGGTGGCCCTTTCATAAGCTGATTTATCCAAAATACTATCAGGCTTTACAAAATGGCTTACATCAGCAATATGAACGCCAATTTCATAATTACCATTATCCAAATTTCTTATCGAGATAGCATCATCAAAATCTTTTGCATCAACTGGGTCAATCGTAAAAGTGAGAATATCTCTATAATCTTTTCTCTTCTTTAATTCTTCACGAGTAATCGTTTCTGATAATTTCATTGCCTCCTCCATCACGGCATTATCAAATGCCAAAGGAAATCCTGATTCAATCAGAATCTCTTTCATGGCCATATCATTCATATCCTCCGATTTTAAAATACTCACCACCGCACCTTCAGGCTTTTTATCGGATTTATTCCACTTCACTAATTTAACTACTACCCTATCTCCATCCACTGCACCATTGAGTTTTTCTATCGGTACATAAAAATCAGGAATTGGCTTTTCGGAAGCTGCAACAAAAAAAGCAATATTTTTATTCACTTCAATATTCCCAATAAAAGTAGTTCTAAGACGTTCAACTACGTCAGTAATTTTACCTTCTGTTCGCCTACCTCTTCCACTATCATGACTAACTTGTACGCTAACTAAATCGCCATGAAAAGCATGATTAAAATCATTGGGTCTTACTACGATATCCTTTTCCAACCCATCTACAATAACAAAGCCCATTCCACTTCTTGATATATCAAGCTTACCTTTAAGGGAATGAGTTGATTCCGACTTTTTTCCACCTACCTTCTTCTCTTTTCTCATTTTATTTTTAATCATTTATAAATCATCTTTCATTAGTTATTTTCTTTTAAGGAATAACCAATCATTGATGGAAAATGGCTAGTTCATTTAAACCATTTATTATACTAAAATTGCTACCACCGCTTGATAAATACTAGGACTTAAAAGAATTATTTTTGAAAACTCCCACCCTTAATTAGTTGACAATAAATTACAGTCTAATGATTAGGTAGTTATATATTGATAATAATTACAATATAAAGAAAGATTCAATACTTATCAAACGCAAGTGCAATGTACCAACTTATTGCTACATTCGATAAAACAGCTACAAAGCAAATAGCTTAAAACTAGCTTAAACAAT
>CANCRO010000148.1 GCA_947380605.1 Chitinophagaceae bacterium | reverse complement strand
TTTGAAATGACTGTTGCATTTCAGGAGTAATATTAATTTTTGCTTGCAGAGACGGAATCTTTTGCGCCCAAGTTATGAATGATGATAGGCATAAGGCTGCTGCCAGAAATAGTTGTGTTCGTCTGTTCATATTAAAGGCTACTTTTTTTATTTTTTAAAGAACGATTGTCTTATTGATTGAACTTATACAATTCAAAAATACTATAGCTGCAAAAATAAAATCAATCAAACAGTTTTACTTGTAATTAGTCTTCATCACTGCTTTTTCTTCGCTTACAGGAAACTTTAAATCTTTCAAAGCAATACCAGTGGTATTATTAAAAAGGGCCACAGGCAATTCAACAGCTTTAGGAACAGTAAAATTTTCTAAGGCTATTCCTTTCACATCATCAAAAACTAAGGCTGGACGAAAGTCGTCTTCCACATAAAATACTTTTACATTTTTCATTTTTATTCCTTCTGCATGTCGTACATAAAAACCCCAAGAAGGCAGTTCACCAAACATAGAAAATTCAGGATAATTCGCTTCATTTTCTGGAATGCTAGTGATTGCGTTGAGTGGAATATAGGCAATCTCTTTACTCGATCTGCCTCCATAACTAATTTCAACATTCTCGATGGTAACATTTTCAACAGGATATCCCGGCAAGCCAACAATAGAAGAAGGAATTAAATTGTAAGGTAACCATGGATGTCCATAAATATGAAAACTTCCTGGGCGTTTCGGCATTTTATCTATGCCAGGTTTAAGATGATCAGGAGGCCCCTCAACTGGATAACCTTGATCAGGTTTGTTAAGAGGCACTTCTACTTTTACATTGGCAATATAAATTCCTTTCAGCGTTCCCACATTTCTTGTTGTATTTCTTTTCCCTCTTTTGATAAAGATCGCATTTCCAGTATTCCTCGCTACTATATTCTGTATATCTATATTTTCAACTACTCCTCCATCTACCGATTCGATGGCAATTGCTGAACGATAAGTATCATAAATTTCTAAATTTCGCACCTTGATATTTCTAAACCCTCCAGATGATGCGGTACCCATTTTAAAAGCACTAGCACTTGAACGAATTTTACAACTGTCAATGTAAACATCTTCACAACCAGAATTTGGATTGCTAGACTTCAAACATATTCCATCATCGGCAGAGTTGATGAAACAATTTGTAATCCTTACCTTTTTACAATCGGTAATATCAATACCGTCATTGTTCCAATAGGCTGTACTCTGAACGGTTATTCCATCAATTATTAAATTAGTACATTCTGTATAATTTTGAACCCAGCCTGAAGAGTTTTTTAACGTAATGCCTGAGACAGTAACATTGGTGCAATAATCAATTGCAAGTATTACCGTTCTTATACCTTCTCCAGGACGTTTTACGCGCCACATATCATCCTGTATGATTTCTCCACTTCTAAGTTTCTTTAAAATATCAAGCATCAACTCTTGAGCGCGACCATCAATAACGCCCGATCCGCTGATAGAAATATTTGTTTGATTTTTTGCCTCAATCAATCCAGCACCCTCATTCTTATAATCTTTTCTATCAGTAGACCCCATCAAACAAGCTCCTGCAGCAAGATGCAGGTCAACTCCTGATTTCAAGTAAATTGTTCCTGTCACAAAATTTCCTGGAGGAATAATTACCTGACCTCCTCCATTAGCAGCAACCTTATCAATCAAACGCTGTATAGCAACTGCATTGTTAGTTTTACCATCTGCTATTGCACCAAAAGATGTAATAGAGTTTTTAATTTTTTGATTGCATCCTGCAATAAAAAAAATTCCAATTATTAATCCCCACAGATTTAATTTCATAGACTTTATTTTAAAAAATTTACTTTGTTGATCCGCTAACTATTTATAAAACTAATTCCTTTTTCAATGCATTGAATTAAGATTCCATTAGCCTTACAAATTTATACTCTTAAAGAATGTAAATTTAAGAATCCCAAGATTTGTAAGCCTCACTTGCAATTATATATACTCTCTATAGTAGCAGACCAATTCTATTTTTGTTTCTTGATGGTTGTAAGCAATGCAGAAAGTTCTTTAACCTTGTCAGGATGTTTTTGATAGAGATTATTATCCTCATGGATATCTTCCTCCAGGTTGTACAGTTGTCCTATCGCTTCGCCTGGCTTAGCTTTTACCTCAGATGGATCAGTAAAACCACCGGAGCCTAATCCGGTAATAAGTTTCCATGGCCCCTTCCGAATTGCAAATAATCCTTTAGAAGAAATAACAACAACAGGGTGTTGCTCAGCAGATTTAGTAACCTTTGATTCTAAGTTTGGAAGTATTGAGAAACTGTCACCTGTTTTAAATTTATCAGCGTTTTCACCCAAGAGGTCTGAACAGGTTGCCATAAAGTTAGCCAGAGAAGTAGTAACATTACTAACCGTTCCCGCTTTCACTTTTTTAGGATAACGTATAATCAATGGAACGCGATGACCTCCCTCAAATGCATCACCCTTCATTCCTCTAAATTGACCCGCGGCATGGTGGCTAAATTGTTTCACAAAATTATCTCGCCAGTAAGGTCCATTATCACTTGTAAAAACAATCATCGTATTTTCAGAAATTCCCAAGCTATCAATTGAATGCAACAGCTTGCCAACGGCATCATCTACCATCTGAACAAAATCTCCATATTCACCGGCATTCGAACGACCAATAAAACCAGCTGTAGGAAGCCATGGTGTATGAGGAGCAGGCATTGGGAAGTAGAGAAAAAATGGATTGGCAGCTGCCGATTGATTTTTGATAAAGCTAATTGCCTTACTAGTAAAATGAGGAAGTACCTCTTTAAAATCAAATGAAGGGGACATTAACCCAGCTCTCCAGAATGGTCCTGTATACCCCGATTCAAGTTTACTTCCAGGAGTATAGCCAGTAGGCATTTCCGTTAGTGCATCATTTTCAAGATAACAATAAGGAGGCATGTCTAAAGAAGCAGGTAAAATATAAGAATAGTCAAAGCCTTGTGTTCTTGGACCATTGATAGGAGGAGCCGAAAAATCAATCTGATCAGGATTCATATCCGATGATATCCCATATAACTTATTGTTACTAATTTGCTTCTCTACCGAATCTTTGGATCTAGCATTTGGAACCCAATCTAATCCAAGATGCCATTTTCCAACCACTCCAGTTGTATAAGCATGAGACTTCAATAATGTGGCAACTGTTGGCTGATTCTTTTCAATTAATGTTCTGCTATAGCCATGCAATACACCCACTGGTAGTCGGCTTCGCCAAGGATATACGCCTGTTAAAATTGAATATCTCGAAGGAGTACAAACACCTGAAGTGGTATGAGCATCCGTAAATCGCATTCCCTGCTTTGCTAATTTATCAATATTGGGAGTCTTAATTTTTCCCTCAGTATTATAAATCGAAACGTCTCCATATCCTAGGTCATCCGTAAGTATGTAAATGATATTCGGAAGTTTTTTTTCAGGCTTACTTTTTTTAATTCCTTGCGCGTTGAC
>CANCRO010000147.1 GCA_947380605.1 Chitinophagaceae bacterium | reverse complement strand
CAAAGAGCAGTTCGACACCGCAAAGCAGATCTTATCATTATGGGAATTAAGGGTAAATCCGCCTTAGCAAAAGCTATCTATGGTAGTAACACCATTAAAATGGTGGATACCAAGGTCTGCCCTATTTTAATTATTCCAGCGGAGGCATCCTTTAAAGCACTTCGAAATGTGATGCTTACCTCAGACTTAAAAAAAACGACCAATACAACCCCCACTGAACCAATCAAAGATTTCCTAAGCGTTTTTAATCCAAAACTGCACATTGTGAATGTAGATAAGGATCATTATATATCACTCACTACAAGCTATGAAAAGGAAAAAAATCTACTGGAAGAAATGTTCAAAGATTACCATCCTGAGTTTTATTTTATGCGCCTATACGATGTAAATGAAGCGCTTACTCTTTTTGCAAAAGACAAGGAAATCGATTTACTGATTGTTATCCGTAGAGATGAAACGCTTATACAAAAACTATTTAAACATAGTCACACTAAAGCACTCAGTTACCAAAGCAAAATACCCCTACTGGTAATGCATGAGTAATAAAGCGGCTAATTTGAATAATTTTGAAACATTTTATAATTAACAAGAAGACCAAGGTTCAATTTAATGTATATAAACTTTGAAATCATTTATACTAATAAAACCCTACGCTCAAAGATTTTAAAAAATCATTTTCTGCTCTAATTAATACGTTTTCTGATGTCGATTGGTCTAGTCAATTAAAAACTACCTTTGCAACTCATTTTATGAGTATGACTTTTGATGATTTAAATTTAAATACCCCTTTACTTTCCGCACTGGATGATCTTGGATATACCAACCCTACCACTATTCAACGTAAAGTTTTTCCAATTGTAATGTCTGGAAAAGATGTATGTGGCATAGCGCAAACTGGAACTGGTAAAACCTTTGCTTATCTGCTACCTTGTTTACGTCAATGGAAATTTAGTAAAGACAAAGCACCGCAAATTCTCATTATTGTTCCCACCAGAGAACTAGTGGCACAAGTGGTAGAAGCTGTAAAAGCTTTAACTCCCTACATGAGTTTAATTGTAACAGGAGTATATGGCGGAGTAAATATCAATACACAAAAAGCAATAGTTGAAACAGGTGTAGATGTTTTAGTAGCAACTCCCGGAAGACTCTATGATCTTGCAATGAATGGTGCTTTCAAGACAAAAATGATTAAAAAATTAGTCATTGATGAGGTGGATGAAATGTTAAACTTAGGTTTCAGAACTCAATTAAAAAATATTCTGGACCTACTACCCCCTCGACGTCAGAATCTTTTATTTTCAGCTACCATAACTGATGAAGTAGAAACACTCATTGAAACTTATTTTAACGACCCCATAAGAGTGGAAGCAGCACCTACGGGTACACCACTCGAAAATATTATACAATCTAGTTACGAAGTACCCAACTTTTATACAAAAGTGAATCTTTTAGAATTACTACTAAGTGAAGACAAAAGCATGACCAAGGTATTAATATTTGTAGCGACCAAAAAATTAGCAGATCAATTGTATGAACAACTAGAAAATAAATTTCCAGGCACTGCAGGTGTGATTCACTCTAACAAAGAACAAAACAACCGTTTTAACACGGTGAAACAATTTCAAGAAGGTAATTACCGATTCATCATTGCCACAGATATTGTTGCAAGAGGAATTGATATTGCTGAGGTAACACATGTTATCAATTTTGATACCCCAGAAATACCTGAAAACTATATTCATAGAATTGGTCGAACAGGTAGAGCAGACAAAAAAGGAATTGCCATCACTTTTGTAACAGCAAATGAAAAGCCCTCTCTTTCTTTGATTGAGACTTTGATGAAATACCAAGTACCTATTTTAGAATTACCCCAACAACTAGTGATATCTGAAGTATTAACTGAAGAAGAAATACCAAAGGTGTTCATGAAAATTATTCAGGTAAAGGCACCGAAAAAAGAAGAAGCTGGCCCGGCCTTTCACCCAAAATCTGCTAAAAATAGCAAGGTCAATTTTATAGTAAAAAAGAAAGATAGGATGATGAAAAAATATGGAAAACCAATTACAAGAGGACAGAAAAAATAAAGCAGGATTGGTAAAGTAGGTAGTATCATTTTTTATAAAAAAACAAATAAAATAACTGAATATATAATCCACTAATCAAAAGAAAAATAACAGTTTTGCAGAATTATTTTTTTCAACTTTTACAACAATATCCACAGCTAGCCATCATCATTAGTATTGGCATAAGCCTTCTCATTGCGATTATTGGGGTAGTACCTAGTTTTTTTATAACCGCTGCCAATATTCTTTTCTTTGGATTTTGGAATGGAACTTTGATTTCATTTATCGGAGAATCTATTGGTGCAGCCATTGCATTTATCCTTTACAGAAAAGGATTTAAAAAGACATTAGAATCAAGACTACTAAAATATGAAAAACTAAAAAAATTACTTTTTGCTAAAAATAAAGAAGCCTTACAATTAATCTTTTCATTACGATTAATACCCTACGTACCATCAGGATTAATCACTTTTGCTGCCGCCATTGGCAATGTATCTTTTACGTATTTTTTTATCGCTAGTTCATTGGGGAAAATTCCAGCACTCCTTCTGGAAGCCTATTCAGTTTATGGAGCTACTCATTTGGGTGAACAATGGAAATTGATGCTCATCCTACTAGGTTTATTGCTTCTTTATTTTTTTATACAACAAAAAAATAAAAATTAAGTAATTTATTTCGACTTACGCTCTACATATTTTTTGAAATTATCTACAATAGATTGCCATCCCATTTTTTGAAGTTCCAATGAATTTTCACTTTCTGGTTCAAATGATTCTGTAACCTTGGTTCCATTGGGTAAAGCTTCAAAATAAATAGACACTTTTCTTCCATCACCCAAAATAATTTCAATTGATTTTTCGAATTCAATTGAAGTGTAGGTCCCCCAAAAATCAAAACTAAATGATGCATCTTTTGCAGCCATTAGATAATGAAATTCACCATTCACTATTAAATTATTTTCTGCTTTTGGACAGTGCCAATCCTCACTTGCAAAATTCCAATTAATAATATGTTCAGGTTGATTCCAATATTGCCAAACCTGCTGTATCGGGGCATTGACAATACTTGATACGACTAACAAATTCATTTTTCTATTTTTATATTTTTAAATTTAACAAATTAAAATCCTCCCTCCCATTCAGCAAGAATTAAATAACTGATTAGTAGTCAACCGTTTGCTTCTAACCTGATTTTTGGAGGCTGATTTCAAACAACAAGTAAATATTTTTTCCTACAAAGTTTTAGTTATTTTTCTACAAGCTTTCCTGATTTTAACGACGAAATTACAAATAGTTTTATTATTGTTCAACCTTCAAGCATTTGACAAGACAATGGTTATAATTCTTAAGAAAATCTAGTCAAATAAATTCAAGATTTTGAAACATACGAAAGTAATAGGAATGCTTTTGTTCGTATTGATAATAGCATCCTGCAAAAAAATAACAACTGAAAAAACAGTAACTACTCCAACCTACTACAGTAG
>CANCRO010000146.1 GCA_947380605.1 Chitinophagaceae bacterium | reverse complement strand
AGCTCAATGGCCCTAACCAAAGCGTACCATTCATCATATGGATTAATAATCCATTGTACTCCTTCCTCAGCGAATTTCGTATTGTTGGCTGTGAAAGTTACTTTTGCAGTAGTGTCAGGGGTTTTACTGATACAAACTAATATTTTCATTGTACTGATTTAAACCATCAAAAAATAAGTTGTTTATGCAACTAATAACAAAGGTAACATTTGTACAATAATTTTATTATAAATTATTACTAAAAAAAAGGCTGAAATGAGTAGAATAGAAAAATTGTTAGCATTTATTGAAAGTTCGGGAAAGGATAGTTTTTTACAACATGCGCTAGCATTGGAGTATATCAAAATTGGCGATGATGAAAAGGCAAGAAATTTGTTCAATGAATTACTACTTAGAGAACCCACCTATGTCGGTTCCTATTATCATTTAGGCAAATTATTAGAGCGTGTAGGGGATTTGGAAAAAGCTATCCGTATTTACCAAAGAGGAATGGAAGAGGCTAAAAGAGCAGGTGACCATCATGCTTTGAATGAATTAAGAGGTGCTTTGGAAGATATAGAAGATTAATCCTTGAATTAAATATTTGAGTGAGCAAGTTTAACAGATCGATACCAATCAATTTCTATCAATAATTAATCATGGGGCTTCAAGAAAAATTTAGGCTTTACATCCATCAACAAAATCTTTTTCATCCAAAGGATCGGCTATTGATTGCCGTTAGTGGAGGAATAGATTCGGTCGTATTGTGTGCGCTCTGCAAAGCCGCTGGCTATTCATTTGAAATTGCACATTGTAATTTTCAACTCAGAGGAACAGAGAGCCAAAGAGATGAAGCTTTTGTGAAAGCCATTGCTCAAAAATATGCAGTGCCTTTTCACTTGAAAATTTTTAACACCACCGATTACGCTAAGTCTACAAAAAAATCAATTGAAACTGCTGCGAGAGATTTACGATATGAATGGTTTACCGATTTATTGACAAGTAGGCAACAGAATGAATCAACTAAACTAGATTTTTTACTTACCGCACATCATGCAGATGATAATATGGAGACGGTGGTAATGAACTTTTTTAGAGGCACAGGTATTCATGGATTAAAAGGTATTTTGTCCTCCAATGGAAAAATTATTCGTCCGCTGTTATTTGCAAGAAGGTCTGAATTAGAAAGCTATGCAACAGAGCATGGGCTTGAATTTGTAACCGACCACACTAATTTTGAGAATGATTATACCAGAAATTATTTTAGAAATAAGATCCTTCCACTCGTAAGTGAAACATATCCTGAGGCTGCCAACAATGTCTTAAAAAATATTCAGCGTTTTAGAGAAACGGAAATTTTGTTTCAACAATCAGTAGAGAAGCATAAAAAAAACTTATTAGCATACCGTGGTAATGAAGTGCATATTCCTGTATTAAAATTACTTAAAACCATTCCATTGGTTACTGTGTTTCATGAAATCATAAAAGAATTTGGTTTTACTGCTCATCAAACCGAAGAGGCTATTGCTTTACTTCATAGTGAAACCGGAAAATATATTCAATCAGCTACCCATCGAATCATTAAAAATAAAAGTTGGCTTATTATTTCACCTAATCAATCATTAGCGGCTCAACATATTTTAATTGAAGAAAATGATATCCAAATTGATTTTTCTAATGGGTTGCTATCGATTGAGAAAAAGGATATGGAAACCTTTAAAATATTGGATAACCCAATGATTGCTCAATTAGATTTATCTACAATCACTTTTCCATTGCTACTACGCAGATGGAAAACAGGTGATTATTTTTATCCTTTAGGAATGCAAAAGAAAAAAAAGCTAGGACGCTTTCTTTCTGATCAAAAATTATCTATCACCGAAAAAGAAAATGTATGGGTTTTAGTAATGGATCAAAAAATCATCTGGGTGGTAGGTATAAGAATTGATAATCGTTTTAAAGTGAGCGATACTACTCAAAAAATATATTTACTCCATCAATCAATAAGTACCCATAATTAACCCAATCATTCGAGGTAGTAAGTAGGGGTGAAGTGCAAGCGGGAAAGCCAGACCAAACAATGCACCCCACAAATGCGCATCATGGTTAACGTTATCACGACTTTGTTTAGCTGCATAAATACAATACATCAGATACAAAGGTCCAAATATATAAGCCGGAATAATTGGAGGAACAAAAAAGAAGCCCATTTTCATAGTGGGATAAAATAAAATTCCAGCAAATACAACAGCGGATACTGCCCCAGAAGCTCCTAAACTTCTATATTGATAATCATTTCTATGCTTAAGATAGCTGGGTATATCTGCCACTACCATACCGCCAAAATACAAAACGAGATACATCCATTTTCCTGATAATTGTTCGCAACCAGGTTCTACAATTTGCTGTCCAAAAATATATAAGGTAAACATGTTAAAGAGCAAGTGCATCCAGTCAGCATGTAAAAACCCAGAAGTAATAAAGCGATACCATTGGTTTCTTGCTTTCATTTCTACAGGCCACATAATAAGGTCATTCATTATTTTATCATTGCTAAAAGCAGTAAAACTAACTAGGCAAGTGAGTATAATAATTCCAACAGTAATAGTAATTTGAGTCATTGAGGAGGTTTGCTTGCAATATAGTTATTGATGATGATACTTTTCATTTCTATTGATAGAGCAGGCTCTATAAATTTGTTCTGCTAAAACTAAACGAACTAATTGATGAGGAAAAACAAGTGGAGATAAACTCCAGGTAAAATTGGCTCTTTGAGCTACAGCATCACTTACGCCATAAGCTCCACCGATAAGAAAGATGATATTTTTTACACTTTCGTTGGCTCTAGACTGAATCAATTGTGCCAACCCTTCACTTTTTAATTGTTTGCCTCTTTCGTCTAATAAAACTAGATAATCGTCTTTTTGAAGGGCTTGTAAAACTAATTCACCTTCTTTTTTTTTAAGATCAGTTGCTGATAAAGTTGCAGCATTTTTAGGCATGGATAGAATATTCCATTCCACCGGATAGTAATTAGTAATTCTTTTGGTAAACAATTCTACCCCTTCTTTCACATAGCTTTCATGGGCTTTTCCGATGGACCAGAATTGAAGTTTCATGCAATTTTTTATGCAAAATTGCGTAAAGAGTTGGGTACAATAAAATAAATCTCTATTTTTGCAGTCCAATAGCAAAAAAGCTTCGGTTTTATTGCTGGTCTGGCTGCGTAGCTCAACTGAATAGAGTACCTCACTACGGATGAGGGGGTTTTAGGTTTGAATCCTAACGCGGTCACTAGATAAGACACAAGTCGTTGTAAATGAATATTTTACAACGACTTTTTTTATTTAAATCTAAAACTGATCAAACACAGTTAATTAAAAATTTGATACCAATCAATTCGTGAATTAACGATTACTAGCTACCTATTAAATATAAACAAACTCAATTCCACTGGATAGCATAATACACGGCAGGTAGTTCACCTATGTTAGTAATATTATGTAAGAACATGCTATTTAAATAAACTACATCACCTGCTTTACAACTTTGTTGCTCATTAGCAATGCGCATTTCACCATTACCCTCCAACATCAAAATGATTTCTTCATCTGTATGTGTATGGGGA
>CANCRO010000145.1 GCA_947380605.1 Chitinophagaceae bacterium | reverse complement strand
TGGGCAACATCAGAAATAACCGTGTTATTACTATAAGCATGAAAATATCTTGGACCATCTACAGTTGTAGGATCCGGCTCATTCATTCTTGCATATAACAATAAGCCAATGCTCTTTTGCTGATCAACTTCATAGTAACGATCCCTGCTGATTTGCTCTACATTTCTAAGGGTATTCCATAACTGAAACTCATCAATTTTTCCTACAAAATTCTGATCTGCCGTCTCATTTCCCGCCAAGTCTTGGGCACCACGCGCTCCTAGCCAAATTCGATTTCCTGAAAAACCTCCAATTGAATCCATCAAATTAGTAGACACTTCTTTAGCGTCCACCAAAGTTTTTAAAGTTCCTTGTCGGTTCAATAAGAGACTAACATGATGCCAGCTATCATCGGCAATTGACTGAGTCGTTAAATTATATAATTTCCCTTCACTATTGAATGTTAAATTTCCCGAAGGATTAATATGGATAGCCCACTTATTATCATATCCACCTGGCTGATTAAGATCTGAACCATCTCCCCTTCCATTTGAAAATATAGTAGCCTGCTGATTTTGGCCGGCAGCTGTTTTAATCCAAAAAGAAATAGTAGCATCCATTTCTTTTGTCAATTGAACATAGGAAACATTATCCAGTTTTAAGGACTGATTGTTAGTAAATGCATAAGAGGTTCCTCTGGGCTTAATATCCCAACTAGCATTCACCACGGCATGCTTGTATCTTGCTTTATCATTAGCAATAGTTCCTATACCCTCATCCATAGGCCAATAGCCCACTAAATTTGCTTCGTTCCCTGTTAATCGGTTATACATTTTTGCATAAGCATCCGTTACACTGATGGCTTTATTCCACATACGCAAATCATGAATATTTCCTACAAATGTATTTCCACCAATTACAATTGTTTCGTTGTTGGGAGAGGAAAGATTTTGATTTCCAGTTTTACTATCAATTACGTTATCATCAACATAAATACTTAGTTTGTTAGTGCTGTTAGTATAAGTAAATGTGAAATGATGAAACAATGCGTCTGCAGCTAAAGAGCCTTCTGCAGTAATACCATTCAAAGTCGCTCGGATTTTTCCATTTATCAATTCTATTTTTATTCCTCCCGGCTGATTGAGTATGGTAGCGCTTGTTGCTGAGGTACTATTTTTTAGCCAGCACTCCAGCGTAAAATCGCCTGACGCAATTTTTGGATCGGTGATCACCGCCGTATTGCTTGCACCTTCAAAGTGTAAGGAAACATTGTGGTCAATTTTTAATTGATTGGTTTGTCCTTTAATTTCAATCAAACTAACTGCCGTGTTGTAGGTAACTGGTTCATTGAAACTTACTTTTAAATCTTCGCCTGAACTTACTATTCCATCGATTGGTAAAGGAGTGCCAAATTTTACAGGTGCTGTAAGATCGACCCTGCCCGTACTTAGATCCGAAATAAATTCGGTATTGTTAGTACAAGTGCTCCTTGCTCTAATTTCATAAACACCATCTGTCAAGGATAGATTAGCTATGTTGAAAGCATAAGACAGCGTGGTTTGAGAACCAATGGTGTCTTTTTCATTCGTTTCAGTTCCTGCATCTAAGAATGCTTTGGTTTTATAATAAGTATGCAATCGAGTCCAATTGGGAGCTGTAGACAAACGGTATTCCAGATCAATTTTTTTAAAACTGGAAAAATTCGTACTATATCCCATTAGATTAATTAGTAAAGGCTTAGTAGTTCTATCCGCATTGAAAGCCGTTTCTTTATTATACACCCAATTGCTCAATGGAACACTTACAATTACTTGAGAACAAGAAGGAATAAACTTAGCCGAAACATACACCGAAGAACTCACCGCTTCTCCATCACAAAGTGATTCTAACCTCACTTTAATACTATCATAGGTGTACACATCAGAAATTGATTTCCCTAATGTCATTTTATAAATCACCTCTTTACCATAAGGCACATTAACTATTGTTCCGTTTGGCTCAATATTAATCAAGGCATTGTTTGGATTAGTGGTATTATCTATTACCAATTTATAAACAGCATCAACTCCGGCAGCACTATTATTGTTTAATTTCAATTCAAACTCCGCTTTCTTTCCCTCCAAAACATTGCTCATATTATTATTAGTGACGGCAAGTACTGGGACTTCTACTTTTTGAGTAGCGAAATTAAGTGGTGCCTTAGCTATATTGGCATACAAATCAAAACGGCTTTCTAAAGCAGCATCTAGTGTTGGCAATTTAGTTACTATACTTAAAGAATCATAAGAAAAGCGAGTGTTGAAATAATTTCTGAAGGTGGTATCTGGAAAAAATTGGGAAGTTTCCTCGCCTTCATAAGGACAAGATGTTCTGCCCCCTAAGGTTGAAAATATAGGGCCATTTCCATCAAAAGCATTCACCACATCAACACTCAAAAAATTGGCAGGATCATTATCCTTTAAAGTATAACTTATTTTATTAGTAGTAGTAGAGACTTCGGACAATGAAGAGTTGATATCCTGCTGGAAAAATGCCTTCGTTGAAGTTTCAATCCCTAACTTATTTACGGAGAAACCTAATGCTAAATTTACAGATTGATCCAAGACTAAATTGTATGAAACAGACTCATTTGAAACTACGCTTGTTTCTACACTCTGAGTATATTCACCTACTCCAGCATCAAAGGAAATATTTTTTTCAAAATAGGTATTCAGTAAATTACTGATCGTATCGGATTGTGAAAGCTGTTGCTGTAATTTCAATTTAGCTACTGGATCGGATTGACTATCAAAAACTGTTGAAACTTTATCTTTAAAATCAGAAATCACATTGTCAATACCTTCCTTGTATTTCCCACGATTGTTTTTTACCAACCATTTACTTTTTTCATTCTCCAAAATCACTTTTTTCCATAACCTTATTTTTTCTGCATACTCCTCCCTCTTTTTTACATTCTCAGCAGCATTTGGATTGGGTCCATTTAAATTAGTTGAAATAAATAATTCATACTCAGGAATCAAAGTAGTCAAAATATGCTTTTGAGAATACACGAAAAATGTTTCAGTAGGCTTATCAACAAAACTTAATGCTTTCTGCTTGCTTATATAAACGGGGTTATTTACCGTACCTATATTTACATAGCTACCTGGTGACAATTCCTCTGCACGTCCATTCACATACTTTTTAGGTATGGTACTAGAAGCTTCAATATTATCGTAAGCTCCATAAAATATATTTTTTGAGTTGCCAATATACAAATCTCCATCAGCACCCACATAATCAGGATCACTACTTGTAGACAAGGTTTTATTAAATGTATAGGTACTGGTTACCGTCTTTCCATCTTTTGAGGTATTAGAAATACCTACACCAAGAGCTAGAGAATTTTTTGACTCAATTGACACCTTAGGAGTAGGCACTAGACCCCCTTGAAGTTCAAAAAACATTCCACCACCAATCGTCACATCTACTGATCCGCCTTCTTTGCGAGCAAAAGATGTTGCAGAGGCAAAAGAAATAGACTGCCCTTGTTCAATAGAAGCAAAGCTATTAGACCCTGGAGGATCTCGTAAAATAATAGCTGGAATATCTGGAGCCTGCGTAACGAAAGTTTGACTTCCATCAGAAGCGCC
>CANCRO010000144.1 GCA_947380605.1 Chitinophagaceae bacterium | reverse complement strand
GGTATAACAAATAAAGGTGTACCATTTGATGAGTGGTATCAATATAATGATTTCACACAGGTATGGTATGCAGCTAAAAAGACGCTTTCCATTGATTTAATTAAACGTATTATCAATAATACTAAACCCGATTTCATTTTTATTATTGGTATTTACTCCTGGTATTTCAATTTAGTTCCTTTATTATTTTGCACTTCACCTATGAAAATAATTTCTGTTAGGGGGATGTTGCATCCTGGTGCTCTGTCCCAGAAGTATTTTAAAAAACAAATTTTCTTATTTTTTTGTAGGCTATATAATTTTTCTTGTCGGTATTACTTTCATGCGACTAATATATATGAAAAGAGCTTTATACGAAAAGTATATGGAAATGATTCTAGAGTTTATATAGCTGGAAATTTTCCTAGAGAGTTTCAATTTCAGCCTAACTTATATAAAAAAATCAACTGTTTAAAAATGGTTTCTATAGCATTAATTAGTGCAATGAAAAATATTGAATTGGTATTAGATTCTCTAAAGTATTGTTCTCGTCAAATTATTTATGATATTTATGGTTCTATTAAAGAGGAAAAATATTGGATGAATTGTTTGGATAAAATTAAATCCTTACCATCTAATATTAAGGTGAATTATCATGGAGGATTAAATCCATCAAATGTTGAAAATCGCCTTCGATTTTACGATTTGTTTATTCTTCCCAGTAAAAGTGAGAATTTTGGACATTCAATTTTAGAAGCACTTTCAGCTGGAAAACCCGTAATAACAAGTCATTTTACCCCATTTAATGACTTAAATAATCACTACGCAGGTTCCAATGTATCAGTTGATAGTATAGAAGAAATGACCAAGTCAATTAATTTTTTTTCTTCTATGCCTCAGGAAGAATTTATTAAATGGAATTTTGGTGCTAGAAAATATGCTGCAAATAGAATCAATAAGGAATCGCTTAATCTTCAGTATGATGAAATGTTTTTAAATAACTCTCTATTTTAATGCTTGTTTGATTTTAACTTTAATATGTACATTATTTCTACAATTCGAGATTATAACAACTTCTTTATTAAGTTTTTTTTTTCATTTTGTATTTTATATTTTGGCACACAAATTATAATAGGTCTAACAGTCCCAAATGGATATTATAGTTCTTTTATAGTGAATTACTTCAATTATCCTGCAGTATTGCGTCTGTATATTTTTAAAGGGACGGGTTTATTGGTTTCCTTTTTTGGTTTTGAGACTTTTTCTAAAGATTTGTATCATATCTCATTTTCACAGGGTAGGGGAATTCATTTAGTCTATTCCTGTTTAGGTTACGGACTTTTAAGTTGCTGGATTGCATTTGTATTTGCAAATAATGGCAACCTGTTATTTAAATTGAAATGGTTATTGATTGGTTGTTTAATAATTTGGCTTTTGAATATTTTCAGAATCTCTTTTTTATTGTTTGCCCTTAATTTACATTGGCCATTGTTTCTGACGGCTGGCCATCACTTGATTTTTAATATAATTGTTTATATAGTCATCATTTGGATGATGAGCAGATTTAATCGGTCAGTAATTATTTCTCCTATTAATAGATAGCTTTTTTCTTAATTCAACTAAATATTCTTTATGATTATTATTGGTATCAATGCATATCATGCAGACTCGTCTGCCGCCATTTTTGTTAATGGAAAATTGGTTGCTGCGATTGAAGAAGAAAGGTTTACTCGAATTAAACATTGGGCAGGATTTCCCGCATTAGCTATTGAATTTTGTATAGAACAAGCTGGAATTAGTCTCGATAAGGTAGATTATTTTGCTATCGGTAGAGATTCAAAAGCTAAATTATTTAATAAACTTGGATACTTACTTAAAAATCCTTTCAGCAGTATTGGTTTAATTATTGAGCGATTTCAAAATGGAAGAAAAATTTCTTCTATTGAAAAAGAGTTATCCGATATGTCATCTTTTAATGAATCGATATTTAAAGGAAAAGTAATTCAAGTAGAGCATCACAGGAGCCATATAGCGTCTGCTTTTTTTGCTTCTCCATTTGATAAAGCTGCTTGCTTGTCTATTGATGGTTCAGGTGATTTTTCTACCACCATGTTAGGAGTAGGAAATAATAATGAAATTACAATTCTAGATTCATTGGATTACCCTCATTCTTTAGGGATTTTTTATTCTGCTTTCACTCAGTTACTAGGTTTTCCTCATTATGGTGATGAATATAAAGTGATGGGAATGGCACCCTATGGTAAAGCCATTTATATGGATCAAATGGAAAAAGTAGTTAAACTAAAATTGAATGGATTGTTTGAATTGGATTTATCTTATTTCTCTTCTGGAGCTAAGGGAAATATTACCTATGATATTAATCATCAACCTGTTTTAGCGAGAATGTATAGTAATAAAATGATTCAACATTTTGGTTTACCAAGAAATCCGAATGAACCTTTAACACAATACCACAAAAATCTTGCTGCCTCTGTTCAAAAGATGACTGAAAATATTTTATTTCATATATTAAACCATCTTCATAAGGCAACTGGTTTAGATAATCTTTGTTTGGCTGGAGGTGTAGCTCAAAATAGTGTGGCAAATGGAAAGATTTCAACCTATACCCCCTTTAAAAATGTGTATATACCTTCTGCTAGTCACGACGCTGGAATTTCTATTGGAGCAGCCTTGTTTGCACAACACCAGATTCTTAAAACCAACAGACAGCCCTGTATTTTAAATGCAACTACTGGTACTAGTTATACCAATGAGGCTATTGTTAAATTGTTAACTGAAAAGGGAATAATCTTTACCCTTAGTGAAGATGATTTAATTTTTGATCAAGTTACAGATTGTATTATAAATGGTGGAGTGGTGGGTTGGTTTTCCGGTCGTGCAGAATTTGGACCAAGGGCATTGGGCGGTCGTTCAATTATAGCTGATCCTAGAAGAAAAGATGCAAAAGAAATTTTAAATCAAAAAATTAAGCGGCGGGAAGGCTTTCGCCCTTTTGCTCCTTCAATTTTAAAGGAATACGTAAACGATTATTTTGAAGGAGGGGAGGATGTGCCATTTATGGAAAAGGTTTTCCCTATAAAAATAGATCGTCAAAATGAAATTCCTGCGGTTACCCATTTTGATGGAACAGGAAGAGTGCAAACTGTTGATAAGGATATTTCCCCTAGATTTTGGGCGCTTATTGAAGCCTTTAGAATTAAGACAGGAATTCCAATTTTACTCAATACCTCTTTTAATGAAAACGAACCGATTGTTAACCTTCCTCTGGAAGCTCTTAATTGTTATTTAAGAACCGAAATGGATATGCTTGTAATGGAAAATATTGTAATATCTAGAATACTACCTAATTAATTATTAAAAGCATTGATATTTAAAGAGATTTTTAAACGGTATAATCAGAAGGGTTTAAATTTTGATCAACTGCCCTTTCAAACAGATATCCATTCCCATATTTTACCTGGAATTGATGATGGATCACCTGATATTGAAACTTCAATTATTTTATTAAAAGGGTTATCTGCTCTTGGAATAAAAAAAATGATTGCTACTCCTCATGTTATTGCTGATCTATATCGAAATACTCCTGAAATAATAATGGCGGCTTTGGCGAAACTCAAAGTTGCGTGTATTGATGAAAATATTGATATTGAAATCGAAGCTGCAGCTGAATATATGATAGATGACAATTTTATTCAAATGCTAGCTGAGGGAAATCAATTGTTAACCATTTATGATAATTTAATTCTTACTGAACAGTCATTCAATTCAGTTGCAGATAATTTACATGAAACAGCCTTTTCATTGCTTACCAATGGTTATCGTCCTATTTTGGCTCACCCTGAACGTTATGAATATTACCATAACAATTATAAAAACTATGGCTTGTTAAAGGAAATGGGATTTCTTTTACAAATAAATATATTATCACTAACTGGTTATTATGG
>CANCRO010000143.1 GCA_947380605.1 Chitinophagaceae bacterium | reverse complement strand
ACCATCTCCAATGGCAATACCACCCATCAGTTAAAAGAGTACACTATTTTATTACCTAATGGCTATAAGGCGTATCGCTATTCTATTGATTCAAGCAATTTGGCAACTGCATTTTTAGGACAAATAAATACTCATTATACCTTGCATATTAAGTCGGCAGGAAAGGAATATGAAGCTACCACTTATATTCCTCCATTGGCGAAAAAGGCTGATTCTATGTGGTGGGCTGCCACCCCTTTTCCAAAGGAGGTCGATGATGTGTCGGTGATGATTCAAGTAACTGATCCCCCTGGTTTGGGAAATTATATACGTTATTTTACAAAAATTAATAATGAGCCTTTTTTGCCTGGTCGTAATTCTGTAGCAGATGACCAAGTAATTAATGATGTTACTTATCGACTTCAATTAGAACCTGGAGTAGATAGGAACCTGCCAAAGCCTAAGGAAAACCCTTCCTTTAAAAAAGGGGATGTAGTTACCCTTAAAGTTTGCAATATAGACAGAGAGGCTTATAATTTCTTTAGTACTTGGGAGTTTGCTTTTCAAAGTATTGGTAATCCCTTTTCACAACCCAATAAAGTGATGGGAAATATCAGTAATGGAGCATTAGGAGCATTTTATGGCTATGGAGCTGTATATAAAACCTTGGTAATCCCAAAGTAAATTATATAAGGAAAGTTGGTTTTTTTATTATAATAAGGTTACCTTAAAGTCTTGAAGACTACTTTTCCAATAAGTTTGAATCAATTAGTTTGTAACCAAAGAAAAGCTAAAATTATTTGCATTAATTTAGCGCAAAATTTAGAAAAAAATGGAAAATTCCTCCTTAGAAAAAATTCATTGTTTAATTATAGGTTCTGGTCCCGCAGGCTATACCGCTGCTATTTATGCAAGTAGGGCTGGTTTACATCCTGTTTTATATCAGGGAATTCAGCCAGGGGGACAATTAACAATTACCACAGAGGTCGAAAACTATCCTGGATATCCTGAAGGAATTCAAGGTCCTGAGATGATGGAACATTTTGAAAAGCAGGCTAGGCGTATGGGTACCGATATTAGATATGGTCTTGCTACCAAGGTTGACTTTTCTGCTCAGCCCTATAAAATAGAAATTGATGAAGAAAAATGGATTGAAGCCGATGCGATAATTATTTCTACGGGTGCTTCTGCCAAATGGTTAGGTTTGGAAAGTGAACAAAGACTCAATGGCTATGGAGTGAGTGCTTGTGCAGTGTGTGATGGATTTTTCTTTAAAGGTAAAGAAGTTGCCATAGTAGGTGCGGGAGATACCGCTGCTGAAGAAGCATTGTATCTTTCAAAAATATGTTCACAAGTACATATGATTGTTAGAAAATCAGAAATGCGCGCCAGTAAAGTGATGCAAGAAAGAGTTATCAATACATCCAATATTACGATGTATTGGAATAGTGAAACCGATGAAATTTTGGGTGAGAAAAAAGTAGAAGCGGTAAGGATTAAAAATACTCAGACTCAAGAAAAAAAAGATATACCGGTGAGTGCATTTTTTGTTGCAATCGGGCATCATCCTAATAGTGATATTTTTAAGGGTTGGTTAGCTATGGATGATGCAGGATATTTGATCACAGAACCTGGTACTTCTAAAACAAATGTGGAGGGTGTTTTTGCTTCAGGGGATGTTCAGGATAAAATATATCGTCAGGCGGTAACCGCTGCTGGTAGCGGCTGTATGGCTGCTCTAGATGCAGAAAGATACTTAGGCGCAAAGGGACTTTAAATTTATCTTTTTCTATTAGTGTAATCAATTTTTAATTATCATTTAATTGAATCATTTTTTTTACTTTGACTATCCACTTACATAACTTAATGTTCCATGCTTTTCATGGTCTTTATGAAGAAGAGCAAAAAAATGGAAATAACTTTGTTGTTACTGTCGATATTGAAGTAGACACTAAAGGAATAATTTCCGATTTACAACAAACAGTTGATTATGTGGAGGTATTCCAATTGATTCAAAAAAGAATGCTTCAGGCTACGCCTTTACTAGAAACATTGGCTCAGGAAATGTCTCAGGGTATTCTACAGTTAGATAATAAAATAGCTGCCGTTAGTATCACCATTAAAAAACTGTCTCCTCCAATTGAAAATTTTGTGGGTGAAGTAGGAGTGACTTTTCAATCCGTTCGATAGGAGTGCGGGTTAAATAATTTTGGCAGAATGTTCACAGTCTTATCTTACAAAGAGTTTCAATCATTTATTATATTGCAGGTATCTTTTTTTCACTAAATTAAACGCTATGAAATTTTTATTATCATTGTTTTGTCTTTGTATAAACTTAATTGCTTTTTCGCAAGTTCAAAATGAGCCGAACATCTTATCGGCCTACGATCCGCATGCTTTATTTTCCCCTAATTTTTATGCTACTGGCGAAAGTAATACGCGTGCTGCTACTGGAGAGCCTAACAAAGGGTATTGGCAGAATAGGGCGGATTATCAAATAGCTGCTTCGCTCAATGAGAATAGCCATATGGTTACTGGATCTGTAGTAATTACGTATAAGAATAATAGTCCTTTTACTTTGCCTTTTTTATGGTTGCAATTAGATCAGAATTTTTTCAATCAAAGCAGTCGTGGTCAAGCCAGGATGCCCGTAGATGCGCGTAGCCGTTATGGTGATGCAAAAACTAGTTTTAATGGTGGATATACTATTAGTGCAGTTAAGGTAAATGATATCGTCTTAGCTGATTATGTGATTACGGATACTAGAATGCAAATTCGTTTACCCAAACCAATGGCTGCATCAGGAGATGTGGTTACTGTTAAGCTTGAATATTCTTTTGTAATTCCAGATTATGGTGCAGATCGTTGTGGTATTTTGCCAACTAAAAATGGTGATATTTTTGCTGTAGCTCAGTGGTATCCAAGAATGTGTGTTTTTGATGATGTGGAAGGTTGGAATACGCTTCCTTATTTAGGCCCTAGTGAATTTTATCTTGAATATGGAAACTTTGATTTTACCATTACCGCTCCAGCCTCTCATATTGTAGTGGCTAGTGGAGAATTAGTTAATGCTGCCGAGGTGTTAACGCCGACTCAGTTAACAAGAATGGAAGCGGCTAAAAAAAGCAATCAGACAGTAATGATTCGTTCTGAGAAAGAAGTAACGGATCCTCAATCTAGACCCAATAAACCATCTCTTACTTGGCATTTTAAAATTAATAATGCTAGAGATGTTTCTTGGGCTTCTTCCAAATCCTTTATCTGGGATGCTGCTAAAATTAATTTACCTGAAGGTAAAACTGCTTTAGCTATGAGTGTTTATCCAGCTGAGAGTAATGGAGATAAAGCTTGGGGACGATCTACAGAGTACATCAAAGGAAGCCTTGAAAATTACAGTAAAAGGTGGTATGTTTATCCTTATCCCGTAGCAACGAATGTAGCGAGTAATGTAGGTGGTATGGAATATCCTGGTATTGTATTTTGTGGAAGTACAGCAAAAACGAATGGACTTTTTGGCGTTACGGATCACGAATTTGGACATACTTGGTTTCCAATGATTGTGGGAAGCAACGAGCGTAAATATGGCTGGATGGATGAAGGGTTCAATACTTTTATTAATTCCTTAGCCGATGATGATTTCAACAAGGGTGAATATAAATCTGCTCCATTATCAATGGATTTAATGTCTCGCTATATGTTTGGTGACAATAGCGAAACCGTGCTAAGCACTCCTGATGCGATGCGTGAAGCGAATATAGGAAACGCTTTATATTTCAAACCTGGTTATGGTTTACAACTATTGCGGAATGAAATTTTAGGACCAGACAGATTTGATTATGCTTTCAAAACTTATATAAAAAGATGGGCTTTCAAGCATCCTACTCCTTGGGACTTCTTTAAAACAATGGATAACGTTTCTGGCGAAAACCTAAGTTGGTTTTGGAAAGCTTGGTTTGTAGAAAATTACAAATTGGATCAAGCAATT
>CANCRO010000142.1 GCA_947380605.1 Chitinophagaceae bacterium | reverse complement strand
ATCTGTTGCGATGCAATAATTTTTCCTTTAAGTAAAAAAAGAATTATCGATACCACTATAACCACCAAAGAAATAATCAGGGGCATGTTATAAGATTCCCAGATATTTTCCAACACTTCATTGGTATAAATTAAATAGTCGACTGCTATAAAATTGAAACGCACCGTAAACTCATTCCAGAAAATAATTTCGCTACCAGCTGCAGTAACTAAAATAAAACAGATAATGGAAAACAAAAGAAATAGAGGGAGGCGCTGCCATTTTTTTTGATACCAAGAATCCTTCATTAGCCAACAATAGATTGCTACGGGTATAGCAAAAAAACTACTTACCGTAAGATCATAAAGCAAGCCAATTAAATAAATAGCAAAAAAACGAAAGAGCGTCAATTCTAAACTAGACCAAGTTTTTATCATCAATACTACCCTTGTAAAAAAACTGATTCCAGCCACCATCATTGCAATTACAGCAACTGGTCCAAAGCGGTGTTGAAAAATTGATTTCCTATTGCGCATATACAAAAATAATCAATAGCCATCAATCCTATCAAATAATAGCTCTGATTAGACAAACTCAGGCATAAATAATTGTTCTTAAACCTTTACTTGAAAAGATAAAAAATGGTATTTAAAAAAATATTTACTTAGTCTGTAACTTTTTGCTTTTATTTTACACATACCTTAAGATTGGCTAATTATACTCGTTGAATGAAGGAAAAAAAGGAATTATTTATGTTGTTATACGAGCCTGTTCATGAATCATTTGAACGGTTTTGTAAAGCAAGGGCATATGGCCATATGCCCTTCAGGGATCTTATGCAGGACACCTTAGTAATTGCCTTTTCTAAATTTGAACAACTTAAGCAAAACGAAAAGTTTTTATACTATTTGTTTGGAATTGCAACTCGTTTATTAGCCAATCAAAGGAGGAAAATTTCGACAGTATATCAAAATGAGATTCCTGAATCGATTCATTTCCTCCATGCTGAAGCAGAGCGTAAGTCAGAAATTGATCATCTCTACAAAGCGCTCTCCTTTCTTCCAACAGACCAGCGTGATGCACTGATTTATTTCGAAATTGTAGGCTTTTCTGTAAAAGAGATTGCTTTTTTTCAGAAAAAATCAGAAATGGCTATAAGGCAACAATTGTCTAGAGGACGACAAAAGCTACTTGTATTGCTTCAAGAAAAAAAGGAATATAAAAATATTATGCCATGACGGAAGAATCATTAAAAGAATTATTTACTAATCTAAAGAGTGCTCCTGCAGAAACAAACGTTGCAGAAGTTGCCCAATGGATAGGTGCAGTATCTTCTGTGGCAGGTGGAACAACCATCATTCAAAAATTACTTCAAAAAAAATTAATCATAATGACTTCTATAATCACTAGCACTATAATCGGAACAATAATTTTCTTTTCAACAAATAATAATAAAAAAGAGGAAAATAAAGTTATACCTATCATTGAAAAAGAAACCCCTGCTACTATTTTAAAACCGACACCTCTAATTTTAAAAAATAACAACATTGAAAAGGTTTTACCATTAACTCAGCCTACAATCATAGATAGTCCGGCTGCTGTCAATTTAAATACTGCGCAAAAAGAAGAAGCCCAAATGATAGCAGAAACTCCTAAAGTTAATATCCTCGATACAATTAAAGTACCTCAGAGAATAGAGGATTACACTTCTACCGGATCGTGGAAATCATTCAATGATAGTTTACATGTAGATACTGTTTTTAATGGCGTTAAAGCTTTAGTGTTTAAGAGCAGTTATATTAATGATAAAATTGCAGTAAATGGAAGCAATAGAAAAAATGTAGCTATGAATTTTAATTACAAGTATAAAATAAAAGGAATCTATACCAGAAAAAACAGGGAGTGTGAAGTAAGTTTTGAAAAAAAGGATTCTGTTTTAACCATTCAAATTGACAGAAAAACTCCTGTGAATATTGGTGTTACCTATTCAAAAGAAACCTCTAGCCTTTCGTTTGAAGTGCCCGAAAACATTGCAGTTCAAATTAAAACCAGTTTTGGTGATATAGAAACTAAAGGATTGAAAAATAATGACTTCGATTTTCAAACATCTTATGGAGATATAAAAGCATCCCTAGTTTCGGGCAACATTAATTTAAAAAGCAGTTATGGAGATATTAAGGTAGAGGATTTGAATGGCAAAATTGATATTAACACTAGCTATGGAGATATTATTGGAAAAAAAATTATAGTTTCAGAACAAATGAATATTAAATCCGGCTATGGCGACATCAATTGTCAAATAATAAATCCCATTGTCGATTGCAAGCTAGATTTAAAAACAGGTTATGGAAAAGTGAAAATAAAAAGAACAGATTTAGAATTGGAGGCTGGCAGCAAATTAATTTTTGGTAGTGGAAATATTAAAATCACCGGACGATCAGGTTTTGGAGATGTGATTATTAAATAATTAAAATAAAAATCGATAGTAACAATAATTGTATGAAAAAATTAATACTATTCTTTGCCTTATCATTTTTAATACTGAATATGATTAAGGCTCAAAAGAAAATCATAACCATTAAAGCGAATTCAAACTTAGTGGATATCAGAGAGGATAAACGATTATTCAAAAAAGCATGGACTATCTCACCTGAGATAAAACCCGATGTTCATCTTACAGAATCAAAAAAAATAACTTTTTACACCGATATAGATTCTATTACAGCAAATATTAGCCCAAAAGACAGTGTCTTTAATTTTGTGATTTTATTAAACGGGAAAGATTCTGCACTTACTCAAATCAAGTATCAGAAATCAAAGTTGAGTATTTTGAAAACTGCTGCAAAATATGACAATAATGATAAAAGTTATCTTCCAAATTTTTCTTATCAGTCTTCAGATAATCCTAACTTGGTTAAAATCAGGAAAGAATTAAAATTAGATTCTATAGCAGGTACAGGATCTGAATTATCAAAAATACTCAATTTAATGCATTGGCTTCATTACCTAATTCCTCATGATGGCATGAATGGTAATCCAGAAGTTATGAATGCACTAAACATGATTGCTGTATGCAAAAAAGAAGGTAGAGGATTAAATTGTAGAGGACTAGCAATAGTTTTAAATGAATGTTATTTGTCTTTAGGAATTAAATCACGATATGTTACTTGTTTACCAAAAGACACAGCAGATCCAGATTGTCATGTTATCAATATGGTTTATAGCAATGATTTAGAAAAATGGATATGGATTGACCCTTCATTTGACGCTTATGTAATGAATGAAAAAGGTGATTTATTGGGAATAGAAGAAGTACGTGAAAGGCTAATCAATGGCAAAACCTTAATACTTAGCCCCGATGCCAATTGGAATAGACAGCAGTCACAGACAAAAGAGTTATACTTAGAGAGCTACATGGCTAAAAATCTGTATAAATTAGAAACACCATTAGTAAGTGAATACAATACTGAATCATTTGAAAAAGGAAAGATAATTAACTATGTACAACTGATTTCTACTGTAGACTCCCCAATAAAATCAAACCACTTGGTGTATTTCACACATAATCCAACATTGTTCTGGGCAAAACCCGAATAAAGGTGTTTTTAGTCTAAAACACATCTGAAACATTAGATGATTAAAATTTGCTCGAATCTGATTTTTGTAAAATACCCATGCACTTTATAAATGGGCCACTCGTAGCTGTAGAATAAATATCAGAGAAGGTATTGATGCCATAGTAACTAATCCTAGTATCCCCCTCTGAAAATGATTATTGGATTGAAAAAGCATTGAAATTTTGATTAAGATCCGCCAACTTTAAAAGCCTTAAACATTCGTACACCCTACCATTCATCAATTTTTCCATAAAGAATAGCAATTATATTAATAAAATCTTACATTTAGCATTCAAATAAATAAAGTATGAAATCAAAATTATTTTTCTTTTTTGGATGGGTTATGACCCTTTCGGTATCGGCTCAAAAAGTTGCCTTTACTGAGTATAAATTAAAAAATGGCTTGCACGTAATACTGCACCAAGATAAAACAGCCCCTGTAGTAGCCGTCTCTGTAATGTACCATGTAGGTAGCAAGGATGAGCAGACTAACCGCAC
>CANCRO010000141.1 GCA_947380605.1 Chitinophagaceae bacterium | reverse complement strand
TTTTTAACCAAGATTCCTCCATCATCATTCATATTTTCAATACTAAGACTTACAGTAGCCGCTTCGATACCGGAAGGATTGCGGACAAACACTTTAAAACCAAGATTGTAGCTTTCAGGAAAAACTAAGTCCATATGCCATTCAGTAGCATAAAACTCTTTAATCATTGGGACATTCGGCTCCTTTTCATATTGTACAAAAAAGTTAGCTAAAAAGCTTACCTCTACCTTTATACGATAGGTAATGCCTCTAACTGAACTGATTGTTGCTTTTTTAAACAACTCCTGAAAATTGAATTTCATAGTTTTATGTTTTAAAATGTACTGTGTTTAAATAACTGCATTGATTTTAAAAAATTCATTAAATGGGTTTTTCTATTTTAAATAATTTTCTATTTACTTTTTTTAATTTTAGCAATGAACTATGTCCTACTATTTTATAATAAATACATAGCTATATCTATTTTCCACTTGTTTCTTTTTATCCTTATCAGTAGCTGAACATTCCATTACCAATTGCTTCTCTCCCACTGGTATGGATATTATTTCATTTCCTCCTTTTCTAGAGAGGTCCACTTTAATTTTATGAGATCGTCTTGCTGACAATGCTTCATTATACGCATCCGTACCTAAACAATCTGTTGCAGATACTATGACAATTTTAACACCCCTTAATTTTCTTACTCTATCGACTAAATCTCTATAGGCCTCATGATCTTCTTTATAAATTTTCACTTTATCAAATTCATGATGGACTAATAAATAATCCTTAGTTACACTTTGTAAGGAGTCTACTACCGAAATAAATGTTCGTTTAGCAGCAATTGGTTTTTCTACTGGTGGGGTAATGCTTGGTTTCGGTGTTACAAAATTAATCAGCCCTATATCCTTGTTGTAATTATTAAGATTGCCTGATGGGTTAGTAGAGCTAATAGATGTTCTGTCTCCAGAAGGCTTATCTAAATTATTTCCTCCGTTATTGCCGGGTTGATTTACTCCGTTATAAGTAGAAGAAATATTCTTACCCACCCCACCTTGTTGATTTGAATTTAACTCACTGCTCTTGCCCTGTTGATTTACTCCATTAATTACAGAAGAAACATTCTTATCCTCACCGCCTGCTTTATTCTGATTCGAAGTACCATTATTAACCTGTTGATTTACTCCGCTATTTGTAGAAGAAATATTTTTATCATTGCCGCCAACTTTATTGGAATTCATGTTTTGCGACAAATAGTTTTGGTTAATATAATCTGAGGCAGTAATATCATGTTTGGATTTATTCCCTCTTCCATCCTCAATCAAAATTTGATAATTTCTATTTGGACGTACACTGAAAGCATAACTGCCATCTTCAGCCGTCAACACACTATCGATAATCGTTCCAGCCTTTATTCCATCTTCTCCTTTGCTGATTATCTTTACTGAAATTCCTGATTTTTTTACTCCATCAATCGTTAACACCCCATTCACTGAAACCTTGACTTTTTGGTAGTTGTAGGAAAAAATATCATCACTTCCATAACGATTGGAACTGAAATATCCTTTTTTATCTCGTATACTAAATCCTAGATCGTCTTGTTCGCTATTAATCGGTCTGCCTAAATTTTTGGGGACTGGATAAGGCTCATTATCAAAAGAGAATTTGAAAATATCTAGTCCGCCTAATCCTTCATGACCATTAGAACTAAAATATAAATCACCTTCATAAAAAGTAGGAAACAGTTCATTGCCCGGTGTATTTATAAATCCACCCACATTTGAAGTTCCATCCCATCCACCATCTTCTTTTCTATTCACCACGTAAATGTCAGTTCCACCAATACCGCCTGGTTCATCACTCACAAAAAATAAACGACTTCCATCAGCTGTAACAGCTGGATGAAAATAAGAGAAAGCAGGTTTATTGAAAAACAGTTTAACAGGAGCTGTAAAACTTTGTCCTACGCGTCTGGTAGTCCATATCTCTAATCTTTTTACTCCTTTTGCATTGGTTTGGTTACGGGTAAAAAACGCTTCTTTGCCATCAGCAGTAAAACTGATGGAACCAAAATTATAATCACCAGACAAGCCAGGTGCAAACAAAGGAGACTCTACAGGAGGAGCAGATTTTAATTTTTGAAAATCAAATTGCTTTTGTAAAGATTTGTTGTCATTTACGGTAGCAGTCGTTCTATCTGAAAGTCCCTTTCCTATTTTCTTTTCTTTCCAATTTCCATATTGTATGCTATCCGTAGTAATACCTTCGGCCTTTATTTGATAATATAATTTGGTAAAGGGCAAACCATCCCAACCAAATTCATTGCTACTAGTAAGGCGCTTAGATCGATTGGATTCAAATACAAAACCACTATCAAAAAATACAGCACCAAACTCATTATATGGCGTATTGATACTTAAATAATTCACAGTATAGTCCAATGAATCCCTATTAAAAATCTTTCTATTTACAAATCCCTTTTGCCTATTTAAATAAAGCTGATAAGTAGTGGTAGTATTATCGGCTGCATTGTCTAAACGCTTTTGATAAGTTGCAATGGCAGATTCATAATTACCCACTGTGGCATAGAGTTCAGGCAATTCATTGCCATTCGTCATTACTAGATTGTCTAGCTTTTCATAAAAATAAATAGCACTATCAAATCGGTTTTGCATTTTATAGCAATACCCTAGCATAGCCAAACTAATACTGTCGGGTGGACTTTGTTTTAAATAACGTTTTAGAAAAGGTATCGCATAAGAATAGCGCAACTGATTAATTTCAGTTCTAGCAAGTACTAATAAAGTTTTCGAAGCAGCAGAGGGAGTCTTTACAGAAACCTTTTGGGTAACTGTTGCCTTTTTCGATTGCGCATCCAAGCTTAGCGTTGGTAATAACATTGCTACTACCAAAGTTTTTACCAGTAAAGAAACACTGCTTTTTTTAATGTTTATCATAACCCTTAGTTGGTGTACTTAAAAGTATCTGGTGGATTGAATATTTGTTTTGTCTTTACTAAATTCATATCGGATCATCGCTTCATGGGTTCCAAGATTATATGGATTTAGTTTGGAGATAGTGTAGTCGTAGTTGTAACCAAAACGCAACTTTTCATTGAGTTGATATTCTAGCATACCCATTATTGCATCACCTGTTCTATAAGAAAATCCGATCGCTATTCTATCTTGCAACCAAAGATTACTATTAAAATCAAACTGAATAGGTGCGCCACTAACTGATTTCATCAATACGGAAGGTTTCAGATTCAAGTCGTCACTAATTTTGAGTACTGTTCCCATCGTTGCAAAAAAATGAAGATTACTAACTTTAGATTTTACATCCGCTTGCTGTTCTGCATTTAATTTGGTTTGAAGCAATGAAGGCACTGAAGCGCCTACATAAAATTTGTCCGTCATATAATAAATGCCTGCCCCTGCTGCTGGTAAAAATCCACTTACATTTTGATAATACGCAGGGTCATTCGGACGAATAGTAAATAGTTGAGAATAATTAGCTCGGTAATTAAGTAGTCCAACTCGAATACCCATTGCAAGAATTCCGTTATCAGATACGGGTACCCTGTAGGCATAATTTAATTGAGCACCCGTTGTTCTTTCCACACCTAATCGGTCATCTAGCAGCTGAATGCCTATTCCAATTTTGTCATTATTCATGGGCATATCTAATGACACCGAACTGGTTTGAGGAGCGCCACGAATACCCATCCACTGCTTACGAAATAAACTGGTAAGACTCGGCACTGATCTGCTACCCGCATAAGCAGGATTAATATTGAGCATGTTAAACATATATTGTGAATACATAGGCTCTGTCTGAGCACTCACTTTACTGAAGCTCAATAAAAACAGCAGGCTAAGTAGTACACCTATATTTATCTTTTGCATTTTCATATTCTTAATTTTTTTCACAGATTTTTGATTAACGTTTTAAGTTTAAAAATCCTGCGAAATTGCTTACCTGCTTGGTATATTTTTCTGTAGCATTAATAATATAATAATAAGTGCCTTCTGGAAGTTCTTGTCCTAAGAAATTACCTTTTCCTTTTCCTCTCCAATCATTTTGATAATCTGCATTCATATATACTACATTACCCCATCTGTTATAAACGGCCAATGAAATAGCGGTAGAAGCTGGATGTATGATTTCAAAATTATCATT
>CANCRO010000140.1 GCA_947380605.1 Chitinophagaceae bacterium | reverse complement strand
AAATTGTACTATTGGGCATTGGACTTCAGAAAAAGATTATAAAACAATTCATGACCATCCAAAATTTAAAGCATGGTCGAATAAAAACAAAGACGTCCTTTTAATGTCTAATCAGTTGTATAGAAGGTTTTATGATGCAGAATAAGCTAGTAGGAATTGTTTTCTTTTTGAAATGTTAGTTTATAGTAACTGCTAAATAAATATTTATTGCTTAAAGTAAGTAGTGGATTTTATCCGCCATTTTTATTTGGGAAAGCCAACCGATTTAGCAACTTTCTATGATCCATTAATTTAATATTTTTTTAATGACGGATAAAAATTATGTTGAATTATTAAATTAAATTTGATTTCAACATTCAAACTATTCTATTTTCTAAATCCAATCTTAACCATTTACAGATGAAAGACCTACGCTATCCCATTGGAAATTTTGAATTGAAACCTTTTGATGAATCGGCTAAAAAAAGTTGGTTAAATGACATGCAAAACTTACCTACTGATTTAGATGAGGCCATAAAAAATTTAGACAAATCGCAATTAGACACTCCTTATAGAGAAGGGGGCTGGACCATTCTTCAAGTAGTTCACCATTTAGCGGATAGCCATATGAATGCTTTTGTAGTTTTTAAATTAGCACTGACAGAAGAAGTGCCTACTATTAAAGATTACAGCGAACACAACTGGTCATTTACTTCAGATGTATTGCATACGCCTCCAAATATTTCAATAACGCTGTTACAAGCGCTGCACCAGAGATGGACTACCTTATTGTCAAGTTTAACTGACGAGCAATGGCAAAAAAAGTTTTTTCATCCTACTCATAATATTGAAATAAGCTTGTGGGACTTTTTTACAGTCTATACCTGGCATGGCAAACATCATATAGCCCATATTCAAAATCTTCGTGAAACGAATGGCTGGTAAATATAGTTTTGCATTCAACTCACTTGCGCTAGGACTACTGAATTAAAAATGTTAAAATTTGACAGAAATTATTTGAAATCCTATAATTAGTAAATAAATTTTATCTTCACCAGCTCATAAACAGATGGACTATAATTTGAGCTTTCATTTATTTAAATTTCATTTTCTGTAGCAATATAAATGAAGAGGAAAGCTTGAATTATAGTAACATTTTTATACCCTCCCTATTAAACTAGAATTGATTAACTCAAAATGCTGAAGGGCTTAACTAAAAAGAATGAATAAATACCTAGTATTATTATTTCTGATTGTAGGGATCCGGGCTAACTTATTTGCTCAAGGTAAAATAAGTGGCAATGTAATTAGTAAAAATCAGGCTATTGAATTTGCCTCTGTTACTATTGCAAGCAAAAAAGATACAACCAAAGTGTTATTGTATGAAGCAACCGACTCCTTAGGTAAGTTTTCATTTAAAAATCTAAGCCTTGGGGAGTATGTTGTAAAAATTAGCCTAGTAGGATTTCAGCCATTTTCAAAAACGATAATTCTCTCTTCAGAAAATACGGAGTATACTTTTATTAATCAACCATTATTAAATGATGAAAGTGATTTAGTAAAAGTAGTGGTAACGGCTCAAAAAAGAATGATAGAAAAAACGGACGAAGGCTTTATTGTAAATACAGCAAATAATATTTCACAAATTGGAGGAACGGCAACTGACTTACTAAAAGCAACTCCCACCATAACGGTCGACAATGACGGAGCGATTACATTGAGAGGAAAATCGCCCTTGATACTAATTAATGGAAGAAATTCAGGCCTATCTAATACAAATCAGATTGCAGCAAGTAGTGTGGAGAGTATTGAAATAATAAATAATGCTTCTTCAAAGTATGATGCGAATGCAGAAAGTGGCATCATCAATATTAAGCTTAAAAAAAATAAGCAATCTGGCACCAATGGTGCTATTGCATTTGGAACTGGATTTGGCTCAAAGGCTAGGGCAAATACTTCTATCATTTTAAATAACAAGAAGGGTAAATTTAATTGGGGTTTGGGATACGACAACCGTTTTGCAGGGAGGACAAGAGCGGTTGAAAGTAATCGTACCAATTACAATTTATTTGATACTTATTCTGTCAATCAAAATAGAAATGATCAACGTGTAGAAAGATTACAAAATTTAAAATTCAATGTAGACTATACAGCCAATGAGTTTAATTCATTTTCATTAGAAGCCATTGGAAATATGGAGAGTCAGGATAATAATGAAGATTTAATAAGTAAAATATTTAATCAAAGTAAAACATTTGTAAGTAGTAACGACCGACATTCTTTTGAATATGAAAAAGTAAAGGAAGGTGAAATTGCATTCAACTATTTAAAAACCTATAAAGATTCTAAAAAAACATTGAGCGCCACTATTAGTTCTTCATTAGAAAAAGGTCGTCAAAATACAGATATCCTAACTACTAATTTAAAGGAAGACCTTAGTCAGAATGGCGAAGTTCTAACTCAACTAACTCATAATTATGAAGATGGTGTAATTACCAATGCCATATTGGATTACTATATACCCACCTCTAAAAATGGAGTATTTGAGACAGGCTATAAAGGTTTATTTAGAACTATTCAAACAGATTATCTAACTGCAGATAAAATCAATAACAATTATATCACTAATAATATTGCAAGCAATACTTTTAATTTTAATGAGCAAGTACAGGCATTCTATATTCAGTACCATAACACTATGGAAAGCAAAAGTAATCAGCCTACTTGGGGTTATGCCGCGGGATTAAGAGCAGAGCAGGTTAATAATAATGGAGAAACAATTACCCAGAGCACCCGCTTTACTAACAACTATCTAAAACTTTTTCCAACCACTCATTTATCCTATACTATAAATCCCAAACAAAGTTTAAAAGGCAGTTACGGTAAAAGAATTAACCGACCTGGTCTTGGGCAGTTAAATCCTTTTGTTGATATAACAGATATTTTAAGTCCACATAGTGGGAACCCTAACTTAAAACCAGAAATTATTGATGCGTATGAGTTAGCATACAATAAAGGGGCTGATCATTTCAATTTTACCACGAGCTTATTTTTTAGACATTCCATTAATTCAATCAGGCCATTTTATATCCAACAACCTAATGGGGCCATTTTGAATATGCCCATGAATATTGGCAATACCGATAATTATGGTATTGAAACAATGCTGATTGGGAAGCCAAAGAATTTTTATGATTTTAATGTGAGCGCTACTTTATTTCAACAAAAAATAAATGCAACAAATCTTTTGCAAGAAGCAGTTCAAAACTCAATGAATTGGAGTGGAAAAATGATTAACAATTTTACCATTAGTCAAGGAAGTAAGTTGCAGATCATAGGAAATTACATTTCTCCAAAAACAACTCCTCAAGGTGAGACCTTTGCGCTTTATAATGTTGATCTAGGATTTCAACAGAAATTAGGCAAGAGTAATTTTAGAATGAACTTTATTATTGTGGATGCTTTTAATACATTAAAAAGTGGTTACAATACCAAGACCTCCAACTTTGCTATTTATCGATCTCAAAAATCTGACACCAGAGCATTCATGGTTACCCTAGCCTACTCTTTTAAATCTACTTTAAAAGAAAAAATGTTAGAAAATAAATTCGGTGCAGAATATTAAACTTTTCTATTTTCAAATGGGAGGGCTAGGTCAGTAAATAAAAAATTTAAACATATCTTTAAATCGAGAATTGCCATTGGATAAATAGATTCGTTCTTTTTATCTAATCGGGAACTTACTATGATTTAATATTTACGCGCTTTATATTTTGTAATGATTAAAATTTAAAAAAATAAAAATAGCCTTATGGATTCGAATACTCAGTTAACCCATGCGCAATTATTAGAATTAAAACGTTGGAATACGCCTTCCGTTTATAATGGTTGGGAACAAGTTACTAAGCAGCGACCTAATGAGGATGGTTTTAATTTAGAACCCGTAACCGACTTTATGCCGCAGATGGGCCCAATGATAGGCTATGCAGTTACAGTGGTTATTGAGCCTCGAAATGCGGAGCATCCTAAAACGAATCCAGATTCATGGGCTCAGTATCGAGCTTATGTTGCTTCTATACCCGGACCTAAAATTGTAGTAGTTCAAGATTTGGATAAACCAGGATTGTATGGAGCATTTTGGGGAGAAGTGAATAGCAATATTCATAAAGCATTGGGTTGTGTTGGAACTAT
>CANCRO010000139.1 GCA_947380605.1 Chitinophagaceae bacterium | reverse complement strand
ATGAAAATATTAGTTTGTATCAGTAAAACCCCTGACACTACTGCAAAAGTAACTTTCACAGCCAACAATACGAAATTCGCTGAGGAAGGAGTACAATGGATTATTAATCCATATGATGAATGGTACGCTTTGGTTAGGGCCATTGAGCTAAAAGAATCAGGAATTGTTTCCGCCATTCATCTGATTACAGTCGGCACTGCTGACTGTGATCCTATCATTCGTAAAGCACTGGCTTTAGGAGGTGATGAAGCGATTAGAATCAATGCAGACAGCCAGGATAGCTTTTATGTAGCATCACAGATTGCAGCGGTCGCCAAAGAAGGAAACTACGATCTAGTACTTACAGGTAAAGAAACCATTGATTATAATGGCTCTGCCATTGGCGGAATGCTAGCTGCTTTATTAGAGTGGCCCTTTATTTCGCACGCTACTCATTTAACCTTGGAAAATAGTCAAGCCACTTTGGTCAAAGAAATCGAAGGTGGTGAACAAACCGATCAAGTGCAACTACCCATTGTAGTTAGTTGCCAAAAAGGAATGGCAGAACAGCGTATTCCCAATATGAAAGGAATTATGGGAGCAAGAACAAAAACCTTAACAGTGCGTGAGCCTGTAGCTGCCGACACCTTCACTTCCTTCGTCCAATTTGATCTTCCCGCTGCAAAAGCTGGCGTAAAGTTGGTTTCAGCTGATCATCCAGAAGAATTGGTAAGGTTGCTACATGAAGAAGCAAAAGTTATTTAAATAATTAAAAAATATCAAACCAATGAGTGTTTTAATATTTTTAGACCAAGCAGATGGACATATTCGGAAATCTTCTTTTGAAGCGGCTTGTTATGGTAGCCAATTAGCTGCACAATTAGGTGTTCCAGCAGAAACGCTGGTAATCGGCACCGTTAGTGACGACTTAGCTTCTCTAGGTCAGTACGGAATTAATACCGTGCACACTATTTCAGAAAATTCGCTGAATCAAGCTGATGGGCAGGTTTTTATTCAGGTAATTGCTGCATTGGCTTCAACCATCAATGCATCGGTGGTTGTATTGTCTAATAATATGCTTGGAAAAGCTATCGCTCCTGGTCTGAGTGTGTTACTAAAAGCAGGACTAGTTTCTGGAGCTATCGATTTGCCTAATACCAGCAATGGCTTTGTCGTTAAAAAAAATGTTTTCGGTGGTAAGGCTTTTGCTCATGTAGGCATTACTACCCCTTTGAAAATCATCACGCTTAATCCAAATTCATTTCCTATTACTAAAATGGATTCAACCGCTACTGTCAAAGCTTTTGTTGCCACTATTCCATCTTCGAAAGTAAAGGCGATTTCGACTAAAAAAGTGGAAGGTGAAGTATCCCTTTCTGAAGCTGAAATAGTAATTTCTGGAGGTCGCGGTCTAAAAGGACCCGAAAACTGGGGATTGGTAACGGATCTTGCCAAAGTTTTGGGGGCTGCTACTGCTTGTAGTCGACCAGTTGCTGATAGTAACTGGAGGCCTCATCACGAGCATGTGGGACAAACAGGATTGGCTATTGCGCCTAATTTATATTTCGCAATAGGTATTTCGGGTGCCATTCAGCATCTAGCGGGTGTAAATAGAAGTAAGACTATTGTGGTTATTAATAAAGACCCTGAAGCTCCTTTCTTTAAATCTGCCGATTATGGTATTGTTGGGGATGCTTTTGAAATAATGCCCAAGATTACTGAAGCGGTTAAAAAGTTGAAAAATAAATAATAATCAACTAATTTGTATTATAATATATTTGAATATTTAAATCAGGTTCATTTTAGACAATTTGTTTATAAAAAAGCTTGTTTTTCCATCTTTCTAGGGAATGAATTTTAAATCCTTTTAATACATTTTGCAATAAAGGATTGAGGGTAAGCTTTTCATTCTATATCCATTCATGAAAGCAATATAAAATTGCTTAAAATCACTTATTTTCGTAAACTATTTATGAAGAAAATTGAATTAGAAATTGTTGCCTTGTCGCATAGTATCACCCAAACTCATTCCTATGCGGTTGTACTGGGTGAAGTAAATGGATTACGTAGATTACCCATCGTAATTGGCGGATTTGAAGCACAAGCAATTGCGGTTGCCCTTGAGCGTATGAGTCCAAGTCGCCCACTCACCCATGATCTAATGAAAAATTTTATGATGGCTTTTGGCGTTGAGTTACATGAAGTAATTATAAACGATCTTCAAGAAGGTATTTTTTATAGTAAATTAGTTTGTAGTAGTGAAAAAGATACGGTAGAAATTGATTCTCGTACCTCCGATGCAATCGCATTAGCCGTAAGGTTCGGATGCCCAATTTATACCTATGAAAATATTTTAGATAATGCAGGTATTTTAATGGAGGGTGACGGTAAAAAGAAAAAAGCATCTGCAGAAGTGAGTAAGGATACTACCGACAAGAGTAATTTAAAAAACCTTTCTCTGGAAGAATTAGACAGCCTACTCAATGAAGTATTAGAACAGGAAGATTATATAAAAGCAATCTCCATTCGGGATGAAATTAAAAGCAGAACGAAGGGATAACAATTATTATAAACTATTTTCTTTTCTATTCCTTTAATTTTTTCAAGGATAGTTTTAAAATTTCAGTTTTAACTTACCCTCTTATCAATTAAAATTTTCTATTCGATATGCTTCTTTTTCCTAATTGCAAGATTAATCTTGGATTGAAAATTACTGGTAAAAGAGCGGATGGCTATCATAATATTCTAACTGTATTTTTTCCCGTTCCTTTCAATGATGCCCTTGAAATTATTGATAATAAAGATCTCACCGAAGGAATCGAATTCACCCAATCTGGTATTCCTATTTCGGGCGAACAAAAGGACAATCTTTGTATAAAAGCTTGGCAATTATTAAAAAATGATTTTCCAAAATTGCCTTCTGTAAAATTACATTTACACAAAGCGATTCCAATGGGAGCAGGTTTAGGAGGAGGATCTGCAGATGGCGCAGCTACCTTGTTATTGCTCAATCAAAAATATTTGTTACATCTTTCGGAAAGCCAACTACTCTCCTATGCATTACAATTGGGAAGTGATTGTCCTTTTTTTATAATAAACCAACCATGCTTGGCTAGCGGCCGAGGTGAACAGCTACAACCTATTCAGCTAAATTTGAAAGGATATCAATTAGTGATTGTTAATCCTGGTATTCATGTAAATACTGGATGGGCATTTTCTCAATTAAATTTAGCGTCAAATATAACCAATGATGACTCAGTAGCTATTCAATATTTATCATCTATTATTTTGGGCGATATCAATCATTGGAAAGATGAATTAAAAAATGATTTTGAGCATGCCGTCTTTGAAAAATTTCCTGAAATTGATTGGATAAAAAAAACAATGTATGAAAGTGGAGCCGTTTACGCTAGTATGAGTGGAAGTGGAAGTAGTGTGTTTGGGCTTTTTAAAGCAAATGAAATTCCGAATTTTAATTTTCCATCTAACTACTTGGTTTTTTCTACATTACTATAAAATTTTTCAAGTCCATTCAATAAATTTAGCATTTAATTATAATGCTTTTAATTAAATTACATTTAAAAATAATCAATGAAGCATTTATTCTCCTTGTTACTCGTTCTTTTTGTAGGAATCACTTCTTTCTCCCAAAAATCTACTATTCAAATTCCCAAAAATTGGCATACTCAAAACCAAGATAGCACAGGTATTTATGGAATTAGTTTAGATAAAGCCTATGGTTTTATTAACGCTAAAAAAATAAAAAGTAAACAGGTCGTGGTAGCTGTTATTGATAGTGGAATTGATACGCTTCATGAAGATCTACAATCAGTTCTTTGGACTAATCCAAAGGAAATACCAAATAACGGAATTGATGATGACAAAAATGGATATATTGACGATGTTCATGGATGGAATTTCTTAGGTGGAAAGGATGGAAGAAATGTAAAGAAAGATAGTTATGAAGCTGCTAGAGTTTTTAATAAGTTGAAATTGAAATTTGATCAGCTCACAGTGGATGAATCGAAATTAAGTGAGACCGAAAAAAATGAATGGGCTACATTTAAAAAGACTAAACAAAGATTAGTAGGTGATATTAACCCTGATGAAATAGCTTTTATTAAGAAATTGATGCCAGTCTTTTTGAAAGGCGACTCTGTTATAACAAAAGATTTGGGTAAAAAGGAATACAATTGTACTGA
>CANCRO010000138.1 GCA_947380605.1 Chitinophagaceae bacterium | reverse complement strand
GCCTGACATAAAGCGGCATGATGTGCTGCAGCTAAAAAATTGCCTAAGCCTTTTTTACCCGGAGCATGAACGCCTAAAAAATAACCCGCACCAGTAAATACCATTGGCTCATTTAATATCATCCAATGCTTTACTCTATCACCAAAATTCTTAATACAACATTCAACAAATTCACTAAACCACTGAACAATCGATCGATTGACCCATCCACCCTTTTGTTGCAATACATCAGGCAAATCCCAGTGATATAAGGTTACCCAAGGAACTACCCCTTGAGCTAGACAAGAATTAATTAAACGATTGTAAAAGTCAATCCCTTTTGGATTAACTTGACCAATGCCGTCAGGAAAAATGCGAGACCAAGAAATAGAAAATCGATAGATAGGAATATTTAATTGTCGAATGAGCGAAACATCCTCTTCAAATTTTTGATAAAAATTACAGGCTTCATTGCCATTCTCACCTAATAAGATATTTCGCTTTTTTTGAGAAAAACTATCCCAGATAGAAGGGCCTTTGCCATCCGCATCATGCGCTCCTTCTATTTGATAAGCTGCAGTAGAAACGCCCCAATTAAAACTGTCTCCGAAATCTTCTCTGGTAAAACTCATTTTAATTAATCTGCAAGCTGAAGTAATATTTTCCCTAAACTTTTATTTTTTAATTTTTTTACGGAGTAGATAGATTCTCCCAATATCGCCTTTGGATTGACTGTTGCAGCGCCATGTTTTTTCAAAACCATATCAATGATTTTTTCTGTGTCGTCTGGATAATCAACTGGTATATATTGATCAGAGTCTAACCAAGCTTGAATGGTAGCGATATGCTTTTGCTTTAAGCTTTTAATCACTGGTACTCCTATTTTTTTTAAGGCTGCTGCATTGCACTGTTGCTCATACTGCCCTTTCATGGGGATCGCTAATAATTTCTTTTTTAAATATAATGCTTCAGCTGGTGTCTCAAATCCTGCTCCACATAAAATTCCTTTACAATTGAGTAAGCTATTGATAAAATCATCATTGTTAATTGGACGAATATGAATATTTTTTTCTTTGTACTCCTTTTTAGTGTGCTTACTAAATACCTCCCACTGAACATTTTTAAAGGATGATAATACTTTTATAATTCTTTCATCACTATAAGCTGGCAAGTAGACGGTGTAAAAATTTTTTGTTTTAGCAATAGCATTTCTGATTTGGTCGCGGATAACAGGAGTGAAAATATTTTGATCAAATTTTTCAAAATGAAAACCGTAAGAATCAGTAACTGGAGCGTAATTATTCAAGACTGCTTTTCCAACAGGGTCTATTTTTTTGGGCTTAGGAGATTTTTTATTGATTACCGCACTTTGATGGCTAAGTCCAATACAAGCCTTATGTTTCATTTTGCAAGCCCATGCACTTACCGGCTCAAAATCATTTATCACTAAATCGTAGTCTTCTACTGGGAGACTATTGATTTCTTTAAAGAGTTGTTTTAAA
The DNA here is from genome assembly GCA_947380605.1 of Chitinophagaceae bacterium. Lineage (GTDB taxonomy): Bacteria > Bacteroidota > Bacteroidia > Chitinophagales > Chitinophagaceae > Ferruginibacter. The sequence goes on along the minus strand of CANCRO010000138.1, from coordinate 2,793 downwards.
TTGCTTTTCTTATAGGTTGCAATCAAATCTATTCCCCCTTTTTTTCCGAAAATAAAACTAAGTCCTTTGAAAGTATATTTAACTGGATAAGGCAATGATACATCCGCTTGAATGCCACTCACTAAGATATCAACTTCGCCTTTTTGCTGAAGTATTGGAATAATATCCCTTGCACGGCTCAAATGCCCGTTTCCTGTACCTTGTATTGCGTATAATATTTTCATTTTTGACGCATTAAATTAAATTCTTCCACTAAATTATCAAATAGCTCACCATCATTGAGATCATCTTCTTCAGCAATAGATGATTCCTTATTATCCAACTTCATTTCATTTTCATTAAATCGATAAATACACCATTCATTATTAACATACTCTAGAGCGGTTAAATTCTCAATCCAATCACCACTATTGAGGTACATCGTTTTACCCTGATCGTTAGTGATTTCTCTAATTTCAGGTTGATGGATATGACCACATACTACAAAGTCATATTTATTTTCAATAGCAATATCTGCAGCAGTTTGTTCAAAACTGTTAATAAATTTGACGGCAGATTTGACACTATTTTTAATTTTTTTTGAAAGAGAAAGCTTTCCCTTTTTAAACACTTTTTCCGAAATGAAATTGACTACGCGATTAATCAATATCAAGGTGTCATACCCTATCGCACCCAACTTTGCAAGCCACTTACTATGTTGCATCGTAATGTCAAACACATCGCCATGAAAAAACCAGGCAGTTTTTCCATTCTCTAAGGGTAATATCACTTTATTTACTATTCTTAAGGAACCCATTTTAAAGCCAACAAACTTACGCAGCATCTCATCATGATTACCGGTAATATAGTAGATCTTAACTCCTTTACCCATCCAATGAAGGATTTGTTTAATCACTTTCATGTGGGCTTTAGGCCAATATCTTTTACTGAATTGCCATATATCAATGATATCACCATTGAGAATAACAATTTTAGGCTTTACAGATTTAAGGTAATGGAGAAGCTCAGTAGCATGGCAACCATAAGTGCCAAGATGGACGTCAGAAAGGACAAGGATATCTAATTTTCTTTTTTTTACTTTATCCATTAACGGATTTTGTAAATTTTAAACGCGTGGTAAAACGCAGAGAAAAGGGTTACAAATAGAGCAGCTGAAATTTTTTGTACTAAAAAACGTAGATTTTCCATATAAAAAAATTAAAATACTAACTACAAAATAAATGATTCAATGTAAACAAATCTTTACGCTAATGTTACCGGAAGGTTAACAATTGCCTATTTTCATCAAGGATGCTTACTACTGTAAGTCTAAATATTGCTTCAAATTGCATCAAAAAGGACCAGAAAAACATACCTTTAAATTAGGTTGTCATTGATAAAAAGTTACTACGATTCAACTTATCAAAAGGATATTATGAAAAAATGCTTACTTAAAACGCTGCTTTTTATTACACTCATCAGCCAGCTTTCTTTCAAAATAAATAATGAACAAAAGAAATTTGAAGCTGATATCATTATTTATGGAGGTACCTCAGCAGCTGTTATTGCTGGTGTACAGGCAAAAAAATTAGGTAAATCAGTAATCATCATCTCCCCTGCAAAGCATTTAGGAGGATTATCTTCGGGAGGATTGGGCTTTACTGATATTGGTAATAAATCAGTTATTGGAGGTCTGGCTAGAGATTTTTATCACCGCATTTTTCTACATTATCAAATGGATCGTTCTTGGATCTGGCAGAAAAAAGAAGCCTATGGAAATAAAGGTCAGGGTACACCTGCAATAGACGGCAATGCTAGAACCATGTGGATATTTGAACCTCATGCTGCCGAAGATGTATTCAATGATTATCTCAAAGAAAATAATCTTACTGTCTTCAATGAAGAATGGATAGATCGTGAGAAGGGTATTACCATGCAAGCAGGTAAAATAATTGCTGTTCGTACACTGAGTGGAAAAGTTTTTAGTGGAAAAATGTTTATTGACGCAACTTATGAAGGAGATTTAATGGCTGCTGCAAAAGTAAACTACGAGATTGGTAGGGAGTCTAACAATAAATATAATGAGCGTTGGAATGGAATACAAACAGGTGTATTTCAACATGGCCATTATTTTAAAACAAAAATTGATCCTTACAAAGTACCAGGTATACCTAGTAGCGGACTACTTCCATTGATCTCTAACGAAAAAGTTGGCGTTAATGGGGAGGGTGATAAAAAAGTACAAGCTTATTGCTTTCGCATGTGTTTAACAACTAACCCTAATAATAAAGTTGCATTTACCAAACCAGTAGGCTATGATCCATCGCGATATGAACTGCTCATCAGGGTATTCAATTCAGGATGGAGAGAATTATTTCAAAAATTTGATCCTATCCCCAATCAAAAAACAGATGTCAATAATCATGGTCCATTTAGCACAGACTATATTGGAATGAATTATGATTATCCTGACGCTTCTTACCAAAGAAGAAAAGAAATTATTCAAGCGCACGAGAACTATCAAAAAGGACTACTATATTTTATTGCTACAGATCCAAGAATACCTGCTGATGTTCAAAAAGAATTCAATACTTGGGGACTTGCTAAAGATGAGTTTACAGACAACGGCAACTGGCCCAATCAAATTTATGTAAGAGAAGCAAGAAGAATGATGAGTGATTATGTGATGACAGAAAATGAAGTCATGTCAAAAAAAGCTGTTCCAGAATCCATTGGTATGGGCTCCTATAGTTTGGATTCACATAATATTCAACGAATCGTAATGCCCGATGGCTCTGTACAAAATGAAGGAGA
>CANCRO010000137.1 GCA_947380605.1 Chitinophagaceae bacterium | reverse complement strand
AAGTTGACCGCAGAGTCCAGTTGCCTTTATCGTCGTAACGATCATATTTATAAGTATAATTTTTAGCTATCAAACTATCTTTTTCATAATAAGAATAATTCTCTTTTATAGCATCTCCTTTTTCATTCAGTTTAACTGCCCCCTGAGATGTTTTACCTAGACTATCTGTTGCAGTAAATCCAACAAAATTTGGACCCTCATATTTCGCATCCCATGTATTTTTTATTTTACCGTTCATGAAATACTCTTTGCCTGAATAGACAATACCATACTCATTTGTTTTTAAATCTGCCAAATAGCTATCTTGATTATTTGTTGAGTCGTAATTTTTGCCACTGGTATAATTTCCGCTTTTATCAACTTCAGCTGTGAATCGAGAAATTTGTTTACCCTCCTTTGATTTATTCATTTCCTTCATTGTGCCGTCAGCATTTAATACTAAGGTTTGGATTTGAATAATTTTTCCAGACGAATCTTTTGATGTAACTGTTGTGATATAACCATCGGTAGTAAATTCTGAAATTTTGAAAGTTGAATCGGATTTTGGATTCCCTGAACTGTCTAGGTTGATAGTTATTTCCGTAAGGGTCTGCACTTTCCCTTTTAAATTTTGCTGAATAATTCCCGTGTTCTTCCGATGTTGATTGTCTTTACAAGCAATGAATGTTGCTGATACAATAAAAAATAATAATAGTTTTTTCATTATAATTTGATTTAGGTTTTAAATAAGTTAGTTTCTTTAAGAAACTAAATTAAATAATATTTTTTAAATCCCTTCATTTCTAGTGAAACCATATTCTCCAATTAACTCCAATTGGTTAATTTCCGATTCCCTAAAATATAACTACCTACCAATGAACGCCATCATTTTCTCAAACAATCTTCCTCCTGCTGAGCTCCTGAGTTTACAACTCATTTTCGCTAAATGAAAATCAAGGACATAAGCTAAATCGAAGGTCCTTTTAGTTTCTGTCATAGGCTTACGCAAAGCTGCTGCTTTTTATACAGGTTACTACTTTAAACATGCTGCTGAATTAAATTATAATTTTAATATCTATTTGATACCTATATTTACAAAAAAATAAACAAAATGGGAAAAAATAACAACCTAACCATCTTTAATCTCAACACCAAGTTATTTACAAATTGTATTGAAGGAATAACTGAAGAGCAATCGAATGCTAGTATTTCACCCGACACAAATAGTATAAAATGGGTAGCTGCACATATCATTTGGGCTAGATATAATGCCAGTAGTATAATGGGAAATCCACCAGCTAACAATCCATATATTGGTCTTTTTGAAGACTTTAGACCGACCAATAAAGAGGATGATTATAAAACCATTACTGAAATTAAAGAAGAATGGAAAAAAGCTTCAGATTTGTTAGAAAATAGTTTTTCAAAAATTGAACCTGATTTTTGGGAAAAAGAAGCGCCCATTAAATTTCCCTTACTGGGCGACGATTCAAATGCAGGCTTAATTACCTTTTTTGCTCAACACGAAAGTTTTCACTTAGGACAATTAGCTATTTTGAAAAAAGCTATTGTTGGCATTTCAATGAAATATCAATAAAAAAATTTTTCGAATTGCTTCTTTGAAAGTTGTTTAATTATTGGATGCTGGGTTAAAAAATTTAGATTATATAATCCATTGGCAAAAAATGAGGAACAAAAGAAAGTAGGTAACATTAAATAGTATTACCTCAAGTTTTTCGAAATTTAATTAGACTGTGGTACAAATTTAGCTTCTAAGCCTGTTACGAAAGTGGCAGGCTTAGAACTACTAATTAGTTTTATCAAATACGGTCTCCCAGGAACGCTCAGCTCCTAATATCTCTGATTTAGCATTGGCCTGAACAGTAATAGACTTGCCACCATTACCCAACTTCCAAACCTCTTTTACGTAAACCAATGCTTGTTCATGAATATTGACATTATTTGGATTGGGAACCATCAAGTTTACGATTGAGTTAATAGTCATAGTTTGTCCATCAGCTGAATAATTGACAGTAAACTTCTTTCCTCTTTCTTTGCCTTGATTAAAATGGCTTTCTTTACCGTCGAAGGTAAGTTTCTCCCGGCTTTTAGTAAGGCCTGCGCTAGGCGAAGTGTAGGGGATTTCTATGGTTAGATAATCAGCCCGCTCTGCTATTTTCATTGTTGTAGAAAGCATACGATCACCCAAGTCATAAGAGCAAACAATATTTCCACCCATACTTATCGACTCCTTGGATTGCCATTCGCCAGAAAAGTTAGCGCGATATTTGTCATTTTTTTGCTGAGCCTGTCCAGAAAAATAAATTACTCCTGTCAACAGAATAATCAAGCAAGACAAAACACATTTTTTATTTTTCATAACGCTTTTTTTATAAGTTCTTTTAGGGTTGGATAAAGGTATATTAATTTTAATAACTTTTTATCGTAAAAACACTACAACAGAAAAAAAGCCCTTGAAATCTTGTAAAATCTGGTCCTTTCGGTTTTGAAAATGTAATAAAATTCAATTCAACGACTTGATTTTCTTAAAAAATCTTCATTCCCTATTTCCATAAAATTTCAACACTTTAACAGTCTATTTATACAAGTAAAACCATTTAGCTTTATCTTCAACGCAGGAATCATAATCTATGGTAATTCAACTTAACATGCTTCAAAAAAACACCCTACTTTTTATCTTAGTTACCATGCCCTTCTTGGGCTTTACGCAATGGTACAATCCAGATAAGGTCAACAAAAAAGCAGGTGTACTCTATGGAAAAGCTTATGAAGAAGCACAGGATCAACAATATGAATCGGCCATTGCAAAAATTAATCAAGCAATTAAGATAGAACCGAAATTTGTAGATGCTTTTTTATCTAGAGCAGGTATCTATGCTAATCTGAAAAAATATGATGCTTCAATCATTGATTTTGAAAAAGGTTTTCAGCTAGATTCTATTTATGCTATTCATTACTTACTTCCTTATTCCATTTCACTTGCAGGACTAGGTCGTTTTAAAGATGCCCTCGATGCTATCAACCGATTCTCACTAATTGAAGGACTCAATTCACAAAGTATTCGAGCAGCCAACTATCGCAAAGGCGTATACGAATTTGCAGTAGCCTTTGAAAAAAAACACCCCGCTAACCAATATGTATTTGTTCCAATAAATTTAGGAGACTCCATCAATTCAAGCGCTTTGGAATATTTTCCTTCCCTAACGATTGATGGGAAAAAACTCATTTTCACTCGCCGTATTGCTGGTGATGAAGATTTTTACGAATCCAATTTTTCTAATCATCAATGGAGTAAAGCCCAGCCACTAGAAGGAAAAGTAAACACTTTGCAAAATGAGGGGGCACAAAATATTTCTCAGGATGGAACCTGTATCGTTTTTACAGGATGTAATTATCCAGAAGGTTTTGGAAGCTGTGATCTTTATATTTCTTTCAAAACAAAACTAGGATGGAGTGAGGCCGAAAACCTCGGCCCTTTAGTAAATACCGACTACTGGGAATCTTCTCCCTCCCTTTCACCAGACAAACAACATATTTATTTTAGCAGCAATCGGCCAGATGGTTATGGTGGCAAAGACATTTGGGTGACTCACCGAAACATAAAAGGAAAATGGAGTAGGCCCGAAAATCTCGGTCCCGAAGTGAATACGAGCGGAGACGAAAGTTGTGCCTTTATGTATGCCGATAATCAAACGCTTTTTTTTAATAGTACCGGTCATTTGGGTTATGGGCAAGCAGATTTATTTTTTTCAAAAAAACAAAATGATAGCACTTGGAGCATCCCAGAAAATCTTGGATACCCCATCAACACCATCGATGAGGAAGGATCTCTTATTGTAGCAGCAGATGGAAAAACCGCCTATTATGCAAGTGATAGAGGAGATAGTAAAGCTAGATTAGATCTATTTAGTTTTCAACTAAGACAGGATTTACAACCACCGAAAATATTGTGGATAAAGGGACAAGTATTTGATGCAAAAAATAAAAATGGCCTTCCTTCTTCGGTTGAATTATCAGATGTTGCAAATGGTCAATTTATAAGCAAAGTACAAACGGATGAAATCGGAAACTTTTTAACTACCCTACCTGTTGGAAAAAAATATGCCTTTAGTGTTAATAGAAAGGGCTACCTTTTTTATTCAGAAAACTATAATTTAAGCGATCCCTTAATCGACTCAATGTATACTGCTAATATTCCCTTGCAACCCATTGAGGCAGGTGCAGCAATTGTTTTAAAAAATATTTTTTTCGACTCTAAAAAAGCTGATTTAAAACCAGA
>CANCRO010000136.1 GCA_947380605.1 Chitinophagaceae bacterium | reverse complement strand
GCAGCACCTACAACCAAAGAAGAAACAAATTCTGTGGTTGCTATCTGAGTTGTACTAGTTCCAGGTGCAGCTGTAGGCGCAGTTGGTACACCCGTTAATGCTGGTGATGCTAGCGGTGCCTTTAATAATATATCTGCTGTATTAATAGTTATACTATTTGTGTTAGAGGTAACTCTGGTATCTAATGCACTTTCTGCATTCGTAGCTCTGGCAATTTCCGCTGTAATACTTGATGTATTTGAAGTAATTCTAGTATCTAATGCATTCTCTGCAGTCGTAGCTCTTACAATTTCTGCAGTGATACTCGACGTGTTAGCAGCAATGGCATTGGTATTACTCGTTATGCTGGCTGTATTGGAGGTAACTCTTGTATCCAAGGCATTCTCTGCATTCGTAGCTCTGGCAATTTCCGCTGTAATACTTGATGTATTTGAAGTAATTCTAATATCTAATGCATTCTCTGCAGTCGTTGCCCTTACAATTTCTGCAGTGATACTCGACGTGTTAGCAGCAATGGCATTGGTATTACTCGTTATGCTGGCTGTATTAGAGCTAACTCTTGTATCCAAGGCATTCTCTGCAGTCGTAGCTCTGGCAATTTCTGCTGTAATACTTGATGTATTTGAAGCTATTGCATTGGTATTATTAGTAATGCCAGATCGATAATACGACAGCATATTTGAAGTATCTGATATATTAACTTTTAAATTAATTCTGTTTGACAACGAGACCGTATCTCGAGCAAATCGATTATTCAACATCGCAGCGGTATCTGAATATTTCATCCCAGATATACTCTGCAAATAAGGAGCAATTAAAACAGGAAATTGTGAACTATCTAGTTTAACATCTATCCGCTTTGACAACGAGACCGTATCTCGAGCAAATCGATTACTCAACATTGCAGCAGTATCTGAAGTATTTAATTTCGTATTAATTCTGTTTGACAACGAAACCGTATCTCGAGCAAATCGATTACTCAACATCACTGAAGTATCTGAAATATTTAATTTCGTATTAATTCTGTTCGACAACGATACGGTATCTCGAGCAAATCGATTACTCAACATCACTGAAGTGTCTGAAATATTTAATTTCGTATTAATTCTGTTTGACAACGAAACCGTATCTCGAGCAAATCGATTACTCAACATCGCAGCAGTATCTGAATATTTCATCCCAGATATAGTCTGTAAATAAGGAGCAATCAAAACAGGAAATTGTGAACTATCTAGTTTAACATCTATCCGCTTTGACAAAGAGGCCGTATCTCGAGCAAACCGATTGCTCAACATCGCAGCGGTATCTGAAATATTTAACTTTAAATTAGAAGATGAAATATTCGCACTTTTTAATGAGTCAATTCTTCTTGATAATGAAAGGGTGTCATTGCCAATTTTATCAGATACATATTGGGTATTTGCTAATGTACCAGAAACAGGGAAAGTAACATTACTAGCAGCTGTTGTAGTAATCGTTAAATCACCTACCCCTTTGGTAATTATATTATTTGCTATACTAATTGTTTTACCATTATTATTAACACCTGTCCCTCCTTTTGAACTTGACAGAATTCCTGTAAGAGTAGAGGCAGAATCTGAAAACATTGAACTGTTGGAGGTAAAAGAATAGGGAACAGTCCACAACTGCGAGGTACCTATATCAACATAATTATTAGCAGCTGTCCAGCTTGGGTCAGGTAAGGTAGGCTCAATTGCTAATTTAAGATTAACAAAATAAATATTTTTAGTCCAATCTAAGCTTTTGATGTTAGTTACACCAGACATCCAAGTACCCTGGCCAATTACAATTGAAAATATGCCTTCATTAGTTGATACAACTTTAAAGCTTTCAGCATAATCAGTAACACCATTTGCAGTATTTCTTTTTATAGCAATTTGTACGTATACATTCCTATTACTAGCAGCATTATTATTTGCATCTCTTGCAACCGCCTGAAATAAAATACCTGGTGGGACTACCACCTGTGAGTAAGATTTACTTAGAATTAAAAAGAAAAATATGGAGGATAATATTTTTAAAGCAAACTTCATATATTTTAATTCAACGTGATTATTCTAAAAATTTGATTTATTTTATTAGACAAAACTTGAATAAAATATACACCCTCTCTAAGATCTATTGTTGATAGTCTATACCCTTGTAATAATTCAGTTTGACTTGTTCGATAATGTTTTAAAAGTTGTCCATTACTACTAAATAAGTTTAAATCAAACTTTTCTTCAACTTGTAATTTATTTTTAAACTTAACAATTGTATAACTTGTCGCAGGATTTGGGAAAACTTGTATACTAAACTTGATGTAATCTTCACTTACTGAACATTCATTCAAAAAAATTCCATGATCACTAACTATATATTTAGAAATACCATTACTTACCATTATACATTTCTTTCCATTTATTGATAATGGATTGGAGAAAGTACTTGTTTTTAAATCTGAACCCAATACTCCAATAGAGTAACTAATTCTTATTTGTGCGAAAGAATTAATACTCCAAAAGAAAAAAAATATGAAAAATAAAGACTTCAAAAAATGATTAATTTAAAATTTTAAAGGAATAAGTTCCTAATTGCCCATTGGATAATTTTATTGTCAAATTCAACCTACCCGCATTAATGGAAACAATATCATACACTGAGCTATCACGGGCATTAGTTGTCTGAAAAATAATTGTTTGTTTCAATTTACCCAAAGTCGCGATCTCCCATTTTCCAACATTTAAATCTGTGTCAGAATACCTGCCATCATAAGTAAATGTTTTTTTATAACTCTTTTGAACGGTAGTTAATGGAAAATTAGCTCCATTAATATAGCATGAATCAAGTTGCCAAGTATGTTGGGTATTTGAATAAGTTCCAGTTCCAGCTAATAAGTCTTTTTGAAATTCCAATGTTGACTTTACAGCGGTTTTAGAACAAGCGGTTATTAAAACAACTGAACTTAGCATAAAAAATAATGATATGGTATTGTTTCTATTCATATTTATTTAAATAATCTTCTTGAATAAAATACTCCAAAAATGATATAGCCGTCTTTTGAATTATCTGGACTATTTCTATATCTACCCAATACATTTCTAGATGTAGGATTTGAAAAATATAGAGCCACTTCTTTATTCTGAACCTTACTATTCATTATTTTATCAGCCGCCGGATATAAATCAGGACCAACATCATCTAAATAATCAGACATACTCCTATGAATTGATAGATGAAATCCAACACTATTAAATCTATTTATTTGATACCTTACTTTAAAATTGAAAAAATAACCCAGTGCAAGTGAAGAATAAGCTTTTTTGGTACTGTCAACCAATTGACCACCTGTACCCAATGGTTGTAATTTATAGACAACCCCATTATAAATCCCAGAAGGGGAAAATGAATTTACATCAATTCCCAAGCCTATAGAAGGCCTGATTTTTCTTGCCTTTGTATATAAACGATTATCTACAAAATCATAATTAACAGCAGTCGAAATTCCAAGCATCGAAGTAGCAAAACTCATTCCCCTTGCTTGCTGCTCATTGTTATTGGAATTGGCATCTGAATTACTCAATTTAAAACTTGCAATCGTCATACTGGCACTCAGATTAGAATAAATCGTATAATTGACATTTAGTCCATTATATAAATTTTTATCGTTACCAAATAAGTTTCGTTGACTAATAGTACCATTGAAAATAGCTAGCCCACTGTATAAACTAAATTCCAACCTACTTTTTAACGGAGATTCAATTTTTTGAAACTGATTTTTTATAGAGTCTACTCGAGCAGCAGCAGCAGGAGTAGGCAACTTTACACTATCCTCAGCTTTTTTATCTTTAACTAACTCAGCAATTAGCTTTCTTCTTCTTAAATCATTCAGATAAGCAATGTATCCAACTCTAACCTCTGGAACGTAATCCCCTTTAGAATCTACCATATCTCTGATAGTATAAAAGCCAACTTTTTTACTCGTATTTACATTCTTGGTAATCGTAATTTTAGTTGCATTGCCATCAGGCTGAAGATCATAAGTAACCGATGTGTCGATTTTTATTAAACTACTATCATCTTTAAAATAACTATATTGAACAATAGTTTTAGCATAATTTAATTTATTATTTGCCTTCAAAACAAGCCCCTTAAGTGGGTCTTTTATCATCAAGGTATCTTGCAGTTCAGAATTGTCTACATTATTTATCTCATATATATGAGAAGGAGTATTTGCAGCAGGAACACTTAAAAAAGGCTCAAATTCCACCTTCGGTGCATTGTAATTTAAAGTTTGATCATAGATACTTTTTAGGATCTTATTTTT
>CANCRO010000135.1 GCA_947380605.1 Chitinophagaceae bacterium | reverse complement strand
AAATTGAATCTATCTTTGCCATGAAATAAAAATATCAGATATGAAAATAGGCGTTCCAAAAGAAATTAAGGTACAAGAATACAGAGTAGGCCTAACCCCAGAGGGAGTAGATGCGTTATGTAAACAAGGCCACCAAATTTATGTACAATCTAGCGCTGGCGAAGGTTCTGGATTTCTGGATGAAGCGTATAAAAATGCAGGAGCTATCATTTTAGACACTGCCAATCAAGTATATGAAATTGCCGATATGATCATAAAAGTGAAGGAGCCTTTGGCAGCCGAATATCCTTTGATCAAATCAGGTCAAATACTATTTACCTATTTCCATTTTGCAGCTTCCAAAGAATTAACGGAAGCAATGATGAAATCAAAATCGGTTTGTATTGCTTATGAAACTGTTGAATTACCAGATGGCTCATTGCCTTTATTAATACCTATGTCGGAAGTAGCAGGAAGAATGGCAGTGAATGTAGGTGCTTATTATTTAGGAAAACCATTTGGTGGAAAAGGAAAATTATTGGGCGGCGTACCTGGCGTGAAACCAGCTGAAGTATTGATTATTGGTGGAGGAATTGTAGGAACTCAAGCTGCTAAAATGGCTGCAGGCTTAGGGGCCAACGTTACTATAATGGATACTAATTTAACTCGATTACGATATTTATCCGATGTGATGCCAGCCAATGTGGTGACTCAATATTCAACCGTAATGGCCATTCGCGAAAAATTACCTACCACCGATTTAGTGATTGGTGCGGTTTTATTACATGGTGCCAAAGCACCTCATTTAATTAAGCAGGGTGATTTAAAAACGATGGAAGCGGGTTCAGTAATCGTAGATGTGGCAGTAGATCAAGGTGGATGTATAGAAACTTGTCACTCAACTACTCATGAAAATCCAGTGTTCATGGTAGAAAATGTATTGCATTATTGTGTAGCTAATATGCCAGGTGCAAGTCCTCAAACCTCTACCCGTGGCTTAACGCAAGCAACACTTCCTTATGCTTTGTCAATTGCCAACAATGGATGGGAAAAAGCCTGTGCTGAAAATCAAGCATTAGCAAAAGGATTAAATATTTGTGCAGGAAAAATTTTACACCAAGGAGTGCTAGAAGCGTTTACTGCATAGTTCCTTAAGGTTACACCAATCAAGATGGTTGAGTAGTAGTAAAGTCAAGTTTGGATTTAATCATTGATTATTCAATCGATTAGTCTATGCTGCTGCCCACTTTCCCAAAAAATACGCTATCATTTATTTTCAATTCCATTGAATTGCTTAAATTGTCATACTTAATCGCCTTTAAAATAAAAACCATGAAAAAATTTAACTTGTATTCAATCTTATTCTTTCTCTCCCTTCCTTTTTTTGCTTTCTCTCAAGAAAATGTGGATGAAGTAATGATGAAAAAAATTAGAGAGGAGGGATTAAAGAATTCAAAAGTGATGGAGATCGCTTTTAATTTAACAGATAAAAGTGGGAATCGATTAACTAACTCTGAAGGGTATACGCGGGCAGCAAACTATGCTAAAGAAACCTTGGAGAGTTGGGGAATTCAGCATGCTGCCATAGATCCTTGGGGTGAATTTGGTAAAGGTTGGGATTTGAAAAAAATGTATCTCGCTATGACCGCACCTTATTACAAACCACTATTGGCTTGGCCTAAAACATGGACAGCTGGCACAAAAGGGTTGAAGAAAGGTGGATTATTAGTAGTTGCATTAAAAGATTCTGCTAGTTTAGAATCCTTACAGGGTAGCTTAAAAGGCAAATTAATTATCATTGATCAGTTAGATGCTTATAAACAAAGTTTTAAACCAGATGCAGTAAGATATACGGATGAAGAGTTAGCTAAGATGGCCGCTGCGGCTCCACCACAAGCAAGAGGAGGGCGCGCTTATGCAGGTAATTCTTCTCGTGGTGCATTAATGGGAATTGCAAAAGTTACTAGTTTATTAAAAGCTATGGCAATAAAAGAAGGTGCCGTAGGCATGATTACTACCAGTGTAAGAAATCATGACGGTACTATTTTTACACAAGGTGGTGGATCTTACAAAGGAACTGATCCTGCTAATTTTTTAGACATCTCTATGGGTATTGAAGATTACAATACTTTGTTGAGATTGGCAAAATCAGGAACGGATGTACAAATGGAAACCGAGGTAAAAACTAAATTTCAGCAAAAGGATTTACAAGGCTATAATGTGATTGCTGAAATTCCAGGAACTGATCCAGTATTGAAAAATGAAGTGGTGATGATTGGTGCCCATTTAGATTCTTGGCAGTCAGGAACAGGTGCTACTGATAATGCTTCTGGTTCTTCTGTGATGATGGAGGTAATGAGAATTTTAAAAGCCGTAGGTGCTCAACCTAAAAGAACCGTTCGTATTGGTTTGTGGAGTGGGGAAGAAGAAGGTTTGTTAGGCTCGCGCGGATATGTGAAAAAGACATTTATGGATGAGGCGGGTAAACCTAATGCTGCCCATGAAAAATTTTCTAGCTATTTTAATATTGATAATGGTACCGGTAAAATAAGAGGAATCTATTTGCAAGGAAATGCAGCCTGCGCAGCTGTTTTTACTAAGTGGTTTGAACCATTTAATGATTTAGGCGCTAAGACAATCACCATCAGTAATACAGGAGGTACAGACCATCTATCCTTTGATGGCGCTGGATTACCGGGGTTTCAATTCATTCAAGATCCTATTGAATATAGTACCAAAACGCATCACAGTAATATGGATGTATATGACCATTTAATTGAAGATGATCTAAAACAAATGGCTGTAATTGTTGCTGCTTTCGCTTACAATGCTGCTCAAAGAGAGACTAAGTTGCCAAGAAAAGAGAACTAATTAATTTTAAAAATATTTTACAAAGTAGCCTTCTCCGGAGGCTACTTTTATTTTTTTACGGAGCAAGATTTTAAAATTAGTTTTCTTTTCAACTATTCACAATTTTATTATTATTTTTAAACAAAGAAAATTTTATTTTTTAAAAGTTGATTATGCCTATTCAAACCCTTCCCGCATTATTGGATAAAATGTGGAACGACTATGTCGAGATAAATCCATTAGCGCAAAAAATTTATGACCTATTTACAAAAGAAGGTGAATTGATATTGAATGATCATATAGCACTGCGAACATTTAATCATCCAAGAGTAAACATTGATGTTTTATCGCGCCCTTTTCTAGCCGCAGGCTATACCTACGGTGGGGACTACCATTTTACAGATAAAAAATTATATGCTAAACATTTTGAGCACTCGGACACCAATTTGCCTACCATTTTTATTTCAGAATTAAAGTTGGAAGAATTTTCATCTTCCCTCAATCAGCTGGTGAATCGTTTAATAGATGAAATCTCTCCTGAAAAAGAGCTAGCCTATGATTTTGTTGCTATTGGACGTCCTTGGAATTTATCAATACAAGACTATAATGAATTGATGAGAGAGAGTGATTATGCAGCTTGGGTAGCAGCCTTTGGTTATCGCCCGAATCACTTTACAATTTTAATCAACGCACTCAATAAATTTACTGATATTAAAGATTTGAATACTTTTCTTAAAGCCAATGGATTTAAGTTGAATGCAAGTGGGGGCGAGGTGAAAGGTTCTAAAGAAGTTTTTCTTGAACAGTCTTCTACGCTAGCTAATACCATCGAAGTCGATTTTACCGATGGTAAATTAAATATCCCAGCCTGTTATTTTGAGTTTGCAAAGCGATATCCGTTACCTAATGGAAAATTGTATAAAGGATTTGTTGCCAATTCTGCAGACAAAATATTTGAAAGTACTAAACAAGGGCAATAAGTAATGGTTTTTATCAGCAAGCAAATTCTTGAATGACCAAGAGTTATCATGTGCTAATTTTTTTTAATCAATAGTCTGCAATTCAAATCAATAATCTTTCATGAATGATTATTATTAAGCAATCTGGCAATATTTAAAGGGACCTCTCCCCAATTCTTTAAAAATTAAGCGATAACATATAGTAATAATTTCACAATTACAATCTGTTCAAAATTGCTAATGAAAGCTAAAAATTGTTAGTATATTTAGCTTCTAAAACAAACCAATCGATGAAAAATTTTTTTACTTTAATTGCATTTTGTGTATTACTAGTTAGTACTGCACTGGCTAAAAGACCCAACCACCTAACCGCCAAAGAAAAAAGACAAGGGTGGAGATTATTATTTGATGGCAAGACTACCAAAGGGTGGCATTCTTATGGTAGAGATACCGTAAGTGTAAAATGGACCGTAGTAGACGGAATGATTGTATTTGATTCATCAAGGGCATTAACACCAGCTGCTAGAGGCGGTGATCTTACTACGAATGAGTC
>CANCRO010000134.1 GCA_947380605.1 Chitinophagaceae bacterium | reverse complement strand
TTTCAGGCACATTTGTTACCGCAGCAGTTTCAGTACCTTCATTGGTAGCTGACCCTTCCTGTGCATCTGCGTTTAGTTGTTTAAAATGGTTAAATGACATAATATAAATCCCGGTTTTTTAACGGGACGGCAAAGGTAAGAATTTTCAGGCTAAAAAATGACCTAAATCCCTTATTTTTTGAGGGTTTGGAGGAGCTTTATGGGTGGAAATTCATAGATGGAGCTAGATATGTCTGTTTTTTAACCAAAAGGGGGCGTTAAATGGGCAATTTTAACCATTCTTTTGAGGTTTTATCAAAGTTCTATCCCTATTTTTTTCATCAAAATAGAGGCATTGATTGAATGACAGATTCCTGTTTTTAGAGAATAGTCAAAATATAATTCCTCCTTATTTACTTGCGCATCAAAATGATAGTTCAGGAGGTTTTCTGGAAATTCATCTTCAATTTTTGCTAATGCTACATCATGGGTGGCGATAATTGCAGCAGCATTTTGTTTAATCAATTGTTTAGTCAATGCCACTGATCCAGTATGACGGTCTAATGAATTAGTACCTCTTAAAATTTCATCTAGTAAAATAAAAACTGGTTCATGAGCATTCACTTTTTCAATAACCGTTTTTAGCTTTTTAAGTTCTGCATAAAAGGTAGATGTATTTTCTTCTAAATTATCAGCAATACGCATACTCGTGATGAGTTGAACTGGGGATAAGGATAAACTTTTTGCACAAACTACTGAACCCGCCATTGCCAATACCACATTGATTCCTACGCTTCTTAAATAGGTGCTTTTCCCTGCCATATTGCTTCCAGTTATTAGCATCAATTTACCGGATTGGTCGATGGCAATTGAGTTGTTTACCCTTTTACTTTTATTAATCAGTGGATGGCCTATTTCCATTCCATTGATAGAAAAATGTTCTTTTTTTAGTTCAGGAAAACACCAGTCTGGATGATTGAAATGCAGGTTGGATAAACTGCTAATGGCTTCTAATTCACCCAATGTATCAAACCATGCAGCAATATTTTGTTGATTTCTTTTTTTCCATTTTTCTAATGCGATCACTTGTTGTAAATCCCATTGAACAAGGATAGCCAAGGGTATATAGATTACAGGATTGAGCCGATAATCCATTCTTGCCAATATCTTTTCGAGTTGTTTTAATTCTTGAGATGCTTTTCCTTTTTGTATGGCATACGACTGCTTTAATTTTAGCAATAATTCCGATTGGAAATGAGTGTTTTCAACGAGTTGAATACTGTCTGCAAGCACAGATAATTCAGCAGACATTTTTGAGAGCTGCTCGTGAAGGTGGATTGCTTTTTTGCTAATGAAGTAAGCAAGAATAGCGGAAGCCAATAAAAAATAATTCCGAATTGGATTAGATATAACATCAAAATAATTAAGCACAATAGCCGATGCCATCAAAAGCGGAATCAGTATCTGAAGAAATAGCCAAAAGGGTTGCTGGATAAAAATGGTTTTTTCGTTTATCCATTCCTGTAAACGTTCTTTTGTAGTGTGGTAGATTTTTTTTGCTTTACCCAAAGCCTGAATTTCCTGCCTCCAAGGAGTATTGGAAGATAATTCTTGAATAGCTTGCTGACGCTGTAAAATAACGGGTTCTTTTGCGGGTGATAATAACCAACTAGCTATTTTTTGACTACCCATTTCAGAAGCAGTTCTATTGATGTATTGAAAAAGAGAAGCCTTGCCAAAAAGATCTAAATCATTGGCATAGTCGTGAGCGTGAGGTTGATGAATGGCACCATCCTCAAAATGAGCAGTGTTGCCTGATAAGGCAGTGAGTTCATCAATATTGATTTGTATTAATTGTTGGGTATGGGAAATGTTTTGTTTATTATCTGAATCGGCATATACTAATTTAACAAAAATGAAGGCTAATAAAATGACTGCTGCGATAAATATCAACCCAATGTGAAATAAAAAGTATCCAGAAAAAATAATGCCGAGCATCACAATGAATCTAGCCCAACCCAATTGATTTTTTTTTCGGAGTAATGAATGAAGATTAGTCGATAAGAGTTCTTTTCTATTCAAATAGTATTGTTTGGGTAGCATAAATAGCTTTTGTTAAAATTAGGTGATACAAATGTATAGCAGAAGACTTTTAAAAGCCAAACTAAATAGTTTACGTAAATTTGCATGAAAGCTGATGAAATAAAAAGAATTAGCCCTTATGGGGATGACCGGTTTTGACAGCATAGATCTTTGTAAGTGGAAGCATGTAGTGCGTTGGATAATTAGCACTTTAATCTGAATATTCAAAACTTCAAATGGCAATACTCAGTATGCCATGGCTGCTTAGTCGATAGACTAGCACCCATTAGGGCCGTTGAACGGGTTGTTCTGTTACCAAGTTCTTCCGCCGACTCAAAAAGAAAATGGAATGCTGTTCCGTTATGAAGTATTCGGAACTTAAGCTCATTCTTCTAAGGTTATGGTTGGTTTGTATTGCTCCTGCTATTTCCCTACAATTAATGCAATAATAAACATGTAGAAAGCTTACGGCGAATGTGTTTGGACCAGGGTTCGACTCCCTGCATCTCCACATTAGAACAATTTGATTAGGCGCCCTTCGCATTAGCTCAGGGCGCTTTTTCTTTGCGCGTACTTTCTAAAAAGGCGCCACAACCCATGTCAGGTAATGGTTTCATAAGTTATGGCTAATTTTTCAAGCAATAATTTAGATGGCAATTAGCATGGATTTAATGAGTGAGTGCTTTAGTGGTTTTGGTAAAAAGGGAGTAATTAGGTGCGTTATCCGTGATGTACTGATACACTTAGTGAATTTTCACTCCCTTATTTCGCACACATCAATTTTAATTTACTGCAATTCAGAGGTTTAACTAAAAATTAAACTAATGAGTGTAAAACTATCAATCTGGATTCGACCCAGCGAAAAGAATGTCGAAAAAAGAACGCCAATCTATCTTAGAATTCAACTGAAGTCAGTTAGAACCGAGTATTCTATAGGTGAATCTATCACCATAAAAGAATGGGATAAACAAAAACAAAAGGTTAAAGGATTTTCAGCTCAGGCGGAGGCGGTAAATGGTAAAATAGGTGCAATTAAAGCAAGATCTCTAAAGATCTATAACGAGTTATTGTTGTCTGGGGAACCTTTCAATGCTCACACCATAAAAGATAGACTGGTCAATGGTCTATCCAAGGCTATCACCTTCGATGAGCTCATGGACGAGTATCTAGAAAAGATGAAATTATTAAAAGGACAAGGTTACTCCCAACCAACAATCATAAAATATAGAAATACCCAACTTCGAGTATCTCAGTATATTAAGAAGAAGTATAGAAGGAATTATATATACCTCTATGAATTAGATTTCGATTTCATAGACGGCTTCGAATCATTCCTAAAGACCGAATTTAATAATAGCAACACCACCTGTAAGAAGCATTATGATCGAGTTAGTAAAATTGTTAGAATTGCTCTCAATAAAGGGTATATCAATAGATTCCCTTTTGCTGGATATAAAATAAAACTAGATAAAACTCCATTGGTGTATCTGACATATGAAGAGGTAAAAAAAATTGAAGCAAAGAAATTTGATATTGATAGGTTAGAACATTGCAGACTCTTAGCATTGTTAGGATGTTATTCTGGACTGTCATTTTCAGAAATGGCAAACTTGGAACCTAAACACATCGTTTCTTCTGATGGTGAAGTATATTGGATTAGCATGATTAGGCAAAAAACCAAAAGACCATATAGGGTAGTTTTGCTACCACAAGCATATAACTATATACAAGAGTTGCAGAAATTTAAAAAGGGTAGTAGAGACCAGTCTAAACTTATTCCGATGTTCAGTAATCAAAAATATAACTCATATTTAAAAGAGATTGCAGATCTATGTGGTATTCCTAAAAAGCTAACCACTCATGCGTTGAGAAAAACTTTCACAATTGGTATAGCACTTAGACAAAATGTTTCTATTGAATTAATATCAGCTTTACTTGGTCACTCTTCTATTAGAGTAACAACTGACTACTATGCGAAAATTACAGATGAAATTATGATTGAAGGTGTAAAGAATTTAGGTGATCAATTAGATAAATTTAATAATAAACCAACTTAAGTGACTCTATTAACTAATCCAATATAGTGCCATATTTAATAAGCATATTTTATAGCCATAACTTATGAAACCATTACCTGACATGGGTTGTGGCGCCTTTTTAGAAAGTACGCGCAAAGAAAAAGCGCCCTGAGCTAATGCGAAGGGCGCCTAATCAAATTGTTCTAATGTGGAGTCTGTGCCCTACTGAACTTTTCGGCTATAACCACTTATCTATTAGTTGTTTATTGATTTTAGTTTGATCTAGTACTCCCTTTTTTCGCACTTATTCTACTACTGCAAGTTCAAAGATCGTTTGTTTTTCCAAATATAAATAAA
>CANCRO010000133.1 GCA_947380605.1 Chitinophagaceae bacterium | reverse complement strand
ATTTTGTACATTTCAAGTCTTCCTACATTTTCCATACTTTTTTCAATTGCATCAATTGGCTTTCCGATTCGCTGAATACCTTTTTCTATCATTCTAGCAACTGGATTATCTGTATTTTTTGCAAGACTTCTTGCAGCAGTTACATTGCCAGTAATGATATGATCACGTATGATACGCATAAAATTATCATCAATTTTACCTGCTCTGTTAATGGCTAGTAATCTTTCAATAAAAAAGAATACAGCCAGAGCAAATAAAATACCCATGGGTATCATAAGTGGGCCACCTTTGCCCAATAAACTCCAAACAGACTCTACTTTTCCGGCGGAGTTTGCTGCTGTACTGAGGGAATCTACTTGTAAAATAATATCAATCATGGAATAGGTAATTTATAACAAATGTAATAGTTTCTTAGCTTATTCAATTATTGGAATGATAAATTAGTAATTGGTATTCATAAACGAGGAAAAATATAAATGAGTATGAATAAAAAGTTAAAATAATAACCACAATATTAATATTGCTTGGTTGACAAAAAAAGGCTTTTAGAAAAAGAACTTAGTCACCTTTAGATGGTTGGTAACATGGATTCACTTCGGAATTCAAAAACTTATCCCAATTAATTAATTTCTAAGAAAGAAAACCTTTAACCGAATCTTTACAAGAATAAAACATTAGGTCATTAAAAAAGCGAAGCCTTTGCTTCGCTTTTTATTTAAGGATAAATTTTTACTAGAAAGGTAAATCATCTGCCCCTGCTTCAGTTGAAACCGAAGAACGTGATGCGCTTGAACCTACTGCTGCACCAGACATTGCTCCATTATTTTGAGCTGAACCCTCTCCCCCAGTCCCGCCAAGTAATTGTACACTTTGTACCCTCATTCTTAAGGTAGCTGCCGCTTGATTTTCTTTATTCATATAGGCATCTGCCTCCGGAGAGCCCTCCGCATAAACCGTTCTGCCTCTAGTCAAATATTGAGCTACGGCAGTTTTATCTGTCCAGTAGGCGCATTCTACCCAGGTGGTTCTTTCCTTTTGATTTCCTTGACTGTCTTTGTAACGCTCTGTATGCGCTACACTGAAATTAATTACATTTTTTCCGTTCACTTCTTTTACGATGCAATCTTTACCAAGATTGCCAACGATTTGTAATTTGATCATAATTGTTGTTTTTTAATGTTAAGCGATGTATCTGAATTTGAAAATTATGAAAATTCACGGACTAGATCCTAAGTTTTTTCTCACAAACAATACAGTGCTAGCCCTTTATCGTAAATGAACAGTAGGAATATAGATTTAGTAATCAATTTAATTATACGTAGATCATTTTGCATGTTGCATACCCAAACCCGGCCTTTAATAAAGGAAGCAATCTTTCTGACAAATTCATGATGATGTCAAAATTAAATTACACCTGAAGAAACTAGTTCATTTTCTTTTTTAAGGTAGTAACTTGACTTTGAAGATTATTCACCATCGTTGCCAAAGAATTCATATCCCAGCGTTGTTGGGCACTTACTTTACTAATCACCATTTGGGCCTGCCAAAGTTCTACGATGTCTTCTGCATTTACCTGGTAAGGCTGATATTGGGGGTTATCACTTACCAAGGTCAACTTATTTTTTAAACGATTATTCTTTACAATTCTCTTATAGACGATCCCTTCATTTCTACTCACCACAATATATGCTTGGTCATTTTTAACATCTTCCGAATCGTCCACCTTTTCCCCCACAATAATACTTCCACTAGGTGTAGGCATCATACTATCCCCTATTATTTCAAATGCCCTATAATTTCCACCTGCCAACATGGGAAGCGTAAAGGTATTCAACTCGTCAATAAACTCACTGTCTGCATATCCAGCAAGGTAACCAGCGGCAGCTTTTACGGGTACAAAATGAATAACATTCCGATCAACGGTCATCATTTTTTGCTGCCTACGCTTGGCCAAAAAACTATCTCCCGTATTACTGAGGTCCTTTAATAATAATTCGTCTAAACTAAGCTTGAAAGTATCCCCCACAATTTCAAGTACTTCAAGCCTTGGATCTGCCCTCTCTTCCTCGTAAGCACCTACAAGTGATCGTTTAATTCCAAGTTTAACTGCAAATTCCTCCTGTGTCCATCCACGTAGTTTACGCAGATATTTTAGATTTTGGCCAGCCTGTGACATAGTATAACTAATTTGATTAGTACAAATATACTAACTTTTTTAGTTATTCCAAATATTTTATTTTTTCCCTTCATTTTAGTCGTACCAATAAATTTAAACAGATGAGCGGGCTAGTGCTTACTTTTGTAAAAAAAACATATGCAAATAGTACTAATATTACATAGCCTTTTTCGTTGGGCTGTTTTAATTTTCGGCCTATGGACACTAGTCAATGCGTTAACTGGTTTTTTATCCAAAAGAACCTATTCCTCCAATGATAATAGCAGTAATTTACTGTTCATGATCAGTTGTGATATCCAACTGTTGATTGGGTTGATTTTGTATTTTTCTAATGGATGGTTTGAACGCCTGAAAGATTTGGGAAATAATATGAAAGACGCCAACAGTCGTTTTTTTACGATGGAACATATGAGTGTACTCATAATAGCCTGGATACTGGTTCATATTGGAAGAGCTTCAGTTAAAAAAGCTCAAACCGACCCTGCTAAACATAAACGTATGCTAATATTCTTTGGCATTGCACTGCTACTAATTTTAATTTCTATTCCATGGCCGTTCAGACAATTGATTGAAAGACCCTACTTCAGATGGTTTAATTAATTTCGAATTTAAATAAATGCTTTTTTAGTATGGCAAAATCAACCGCACTCCCTACTATTTTAATTACCAATGATGATGGTATAACTGCACCGGGTATCCGTAATTTAGTAGAAGCGGTAAAAGGACTGGGAAAAATAATAGTAGTAGCTCCCGATAAACCACAGAGCGCTATGGGCCATGCGATTACCATTGGTCAGCCGCTTCGAATGAATAAAATAGATCTTTTTGAGGGTATAGAAGCATGGCAAACCAGCGGAACTCCTGTTGACTGTGTTAAACTTGCAGTAGACAAAATTTTACATCGTAAACCAGATCTGTGTTTAAGTGGTATCAATCATGGGGCTAATCATTCTATTAATGTTATTTATAGTGGAACCATGAGTGCCGCAATGGAGGCTTCCATTGAAAGTATCCCTAGCATTGGGTTTTCTTTATTGAACTACAATTACGAAGCCGATTTTGGACCAGCAAAACATTATGTAACAAAAATTGTTAGCAGCCTACTGCTTAAGAAAATGGATAAACATATGCTATTGAATGTAAACATTCCTTCAGTTCCAGTAGAACTAATTAAAGGAATAAAAATTTGCAGACAGGCCTATGCAAAATATGAAGAAGATTTTAAAGAACGCAAAGACCCTCAAGGGAAAAAATATTACTGGCTTACAGGTGAATTTGTGAATATGGATAAAGGAAAAGATACCGATGTATGGGCACTAAAAAACAATTATGTAAGTGTGGTTCCTATTCAATTTGATTTAACCAATTACCAACTCAAACAAACATTAGAAAAAAATTGGAAAATAAAATAACCTTTAAAAAAGATAATTTCTTATTAGGAATTCTATTGGGACTCATTGGCCCGCTAATTGGATTTTCTATTTTTAAATTTTTAAGATACAACAGCTTCACGCTGAAAGAAATGTATCAATGGATGACCATGAATCATAACTTAATAACTGCATGGATCAGTGTATCTCTTTTTGCAAATGCTTTGTTATTTACTTTATTCGTCAATGCTAGAATCGATAAAACTGCCAAAGGTATTTTTTGGACTACAGCCCTATACGGTACGATAGCCTTATGCATCAAATTTTTTGGATAAAACCACTCTTATAAAAAGAAGACGATCGTCAATTAAGATGGTTTCCAATTGCCCCATAACTTTTCATACAACAGCGTTTCCTGGATACTCACTCCTGCTGACAAAAATCAATTAACAATCGGAGGACTTATTGGATAGGTGAGGGATTAAATTACATTTTAAATAAGCCATATTTTAAAATACAATACAGTGCTCTGAATCCATCTTTCCAATTAATTTTTTTTCCTTCCTCATAGGTGCGGCCATAATAAGAAATACCCACTTCATAAATACGAATTCCTTTAATGCGGGCAATTTTTTGAGTTACCTCTGGTTCAAATCCGAACCGTTTTTCCTTTAATTGAATTGATTTAATAATATCAGCGCTGAACAACTTGTAGCATGTCTCCATATCCGTTAGATTCAGATTTGAAAATAGGTTGGAGGCAAAGGTCAACAGCTTATTTCCTATTGTATGCCAAAAGAATAAAATTCTATGTGGTTTGCCACCTATGAATCTACTTCCAAAAACAACATCTGCTCTTCCGTTAATAATTGGATCTAATAATATTGTAAATTCTGATGGGTCGTACTCAAGATCTGCATCCTGAATAATAATATAATTTCCAGTCGCTTCTCCAATTCCAGTATGAATAGCCGCCCCTTTTCCCTGATTGACTTCGTGTTTAAAATATTTAATTTCTGCCTGCTGGTTCGAACTAATATATTCTTGAAC
>CANCRO010000132.1 GCA_947380605.1 Chitinophagaceae bacterium | reverse complement strand
GGTGCTATACAATTTAAAAGCTACGAAGAAGGTCGTGTCAATTTAATGTTACAAGGAAGTTGCAGTGGTTGTCCCTCTTCAATGATTACACTGAAAGCAGGTATTGAAGGAATGATGAAAAGAATGATTCCTGAAGTAAAAGAAGTAGTAGCAGAGGCTGAATAATATATTTTACAGACAATATATTGAAAGCATTCCCAAAAGGAATGCTTTTTTATTGCTTAAAATTTTTGGTTCAAATTTAATTTGTAAGGCTATGCTTTCAAATTGTTTTATCCTGCTTTTCTACTACCAGCGGAATGAATTATCTTCGAACTAACTTACAAAATTTGAAAAATAAATTTTGACTATACAAGAAATTTTTCAGCAGTTTATTGCCGATATTCAAAACACCGGATGGCTAGAATATATTGCTGTAGTGGCCGGCATTATCAGTGTGTGGTTTTCCAAAAAAGAAAACATTTGGGTTTACCCAACCGGCTTAATCAACACGCTGTTTTATATTTATCTTAGTTTTAAAGGGGGCCTACTGGGCGAGGCCAGTGTTAATTTTTATTATACTATCATGAGTATTTATGGATTGATAGGATGGGCACGAATAGACAATAATAAAAATAAGGTTTTAAATATAAGCGCTGGAAATAAAAAAGAATGGACAGAACAATTTCTGTTTTTTGCCGCTTTTTATTTAATTATCTATTTAGCATTATCCTATTTGAAAACTAATTTTGCACCCGAAGCTATTCCATGGGCCGATGCTTTTGCAAGCGCTGCTGCTTTTACCGCAATGTGGTTAATGACAAAGAAAAAAGTTGAAAGCTGGTACTGGTGGATCGCAACTAATATAGCGTCTATTCCCCTATACTTTGTAAAACACTACGTTTTTACCAGTGTCTATTATTTGATTCTCTTAGTCATGGCGGTTTTTGGACTATTAGAATGGATAAGAAGACGGAAACAGAATGAAATAATTTCAAATAGCAAAACATAGCAATGAGTTACTGTGAAGCGATTTTTCAGATGAGACAAGATGATCTGAACGTTAATAAAATATACCATGATGAGCAGTATGGATTTCCAATTGATGATGATAATGAATTGTTTTGTCGATTGATATTAGAAATCAACCAGGCAGGACTCAGTTGGACTACCATCTTAAAAAAACAAGCTAATTTTAGAAAAGCCTATAATGATTTTAATATCAAAAAAGTTGCGGGGTATAAAGAAAAGGATGTTGAGCGATTATTAAACGATGCGGGTATCATTAGAAATAAATTAAAGGTAAATGCTGCCATTGAAAACGCTAAATCTATTATTACCCTGCAAAAAGAATATGGTTCTTTTAAAAATTGGCTCGATCAGCATCATCCTAAAAGCAGAAATGAATGGACATTACTTTTTAAAAAAACATTTCGTTTTACTGGAGGTGAAATAGTGAATGAATTTTTACTAAGTACGGGTTATTTACCAGGCGCTCACCATGAACAATGTGCTATTTATAAAAAAATAATTAAGGCAAATCCTTCCTGGAAAATGAATAAAAAATTATGATTGTAAAAGTAGTAGTGATAGGACCCGAAAGTAGCGGAAAAAGCAGTTTGTGTGAACAATTAGCCAATCACTACAAAACTGAATGGGTGAAAGAGTATGCGCGAGAATATCTACTTGCCAACGGTACTGAATATAGTTATGATAATTTACTAGAAATTGCAAAAGGGCAATTCGCTTTGGAAAAAGCGGCTATCCAATTAATAGAAGATAAAAAAACTACTTCCGCTGCTAATGATTTGCCAGAGATTGTATTAATAGATACCAATATGTATGTATTAAAAGTATGGTGTGAATTTGTTTTTGAAAAATGTCATCCCTGGATATTAAATCAAATTGTAGAAAATAGTTATGATCTCTATTTACTTTGCGACATAGATTTACCTTGGGTAAAGGACGAATTGAGAGAATATCCAGATGTAGAAATTCGAGAAAAATTATACCATCACTATAAAGACCTATTGATCAATCAGTCTACCCCTTGGGTAAACATTAGCGGTAATTATCAACAAAGAGTAGAGATTGCAGTCAATGCGATTGACTCTATTCGAACTAAAACCAACCTTGCTTCTTAAACATTCTAAGCATTACAATCGGTATCAGTAACATTAAGGCAACCGAAATAAAAAATCCCCATTTATTGTGTAACAAAGGAATTGATTCGAAATTCATTCCAAATATTCCACCAATTACAGTAGCAGGAGCCAACAAACAAGTAACGATCGCCATTACCTTCATCACTTCGTTCATTTTTATATTTACGTTACTCAAATAAAGATCATGTAAGTTCATCATCATATCCCTATAGTTTTCTGCAAGGTCATTGGCTTGGACAATGTGATCATAAACATCCTTAAAATATTTTTCAGTCCTTTCCTCAATTAACTCGCTCTCACTTCTTAAAATTCCATTTACCAATTCGCGAACTGGAGCCACGCTTCGTTTAAGAATAATCATTTCCTTGCGCAACATATTAATTCTGGCCAATGTGCGCTTATTTGAATTTCTAACAATATCTTCTTCCAAAATTTCAATCTTGTCTCCTAATTTTTCCATCACCACATAATAATTATCAACTATCAAATCAAGCAAACAATAAAATAAATAATCTGCATTATTATTTCGAACCTTGCTTCCTGTAATTTTTAATTTTTCTCTTAATGGAGTAAATACATCTCTTGTTTCATCTTCCTGAAAACTGATAACAAAATTTTTACCAAGCACAATGCTGATTTGCTCAATTTCTACAGTAGAATCTTTCTCATTAAAATAAAGCATGTTGAGCAGGCAAAATAACAAGCCGTCAATCTCGTCCATTTTAGGTCGATGGCCCATACTTAAAATATCTTCTGCTATCAGATAATGAATGCCGTATTTATTGCAAATTTCTTCTACATCCGTCTTCTTTAATCCATCTACATTCAACCAAGTAGTAGTGGGTGAATTGATATAAGAAAAACAAGAAGGCACCGTTGGTAACTCCTTAGTTTCTAAATTTTGATTGTCAAAATCATACACAAAAAGCTTAACTGCTTCGGGCTCTTTCCTAGTAGCTATTGCAGTAGGATTTACTTGCAATATTTTTTTTGTCCGAAGAAGTTCTAGCGGATTCAATAAATAAGAAAAATAATTACGGGTTTGCATTTTTTACAATTTTAGAAAAATGATGGCTTCCAGAAAATTATGATCTATATTAAAAAACCGAAGTTAGTACTTCGGTTTATTGAATAATAAAATATTTTATTTGAAATAAAACTACTTATTTTTTATCGGTTATTGGATGGCTTAGGTCCTGTTCCCCTTCTTTTTCCTCTATCCGAGGAATTAAAATTACCGCGATTATTTCTATTAGGCGGTTTTGCCCCTTTTATTATAGGGGTCGAAAAAGAAGCGGCGCTTAATGGATATGGATGGCTATCTATGACAGGAATGTTTTTTCCTATTAGCTTTTGTATGTCTTTAAGTTCGGTTCGTTCTTCATGATCGCAAAAAGAAAACGCAATTCCTGTGTTACCTGCTCTTCCGGTTCGGCCTATACGATGAACATAGGTTTCTGGCACATTAGGCAATTCAAAATTAATAACATGAGTAAGCTCATCAATATCAATACCCCTTGCTGCAATATCCGTAGCTACCAATACTCTTAGGTTTCCATTTTTAAAACTAGTTAACGCATGCTGACGAGCATTCTGAGATTTATTCCCGTGTATAGCGGCAGCTGTAATATTTTCCTTATGAAGCATTTTTACAACCTTATCCGCTCCATGTTTTGTTCTAGTAAATACTAGGGCTGTAACAATTTTTTCATTTTTTAAAAGGTATAATAATAAGCCCGGTTTATTACTCTTATCTACAAAAAATAAACTTTGGTCAATTGCATCAACGGTGGAAGACACCGGCGTTACTTCTACTTTTGAAGGATGGGTTAGCAATACATTCGCAAGCGTTTGAATCTCTGGCGGCATAGTTGCCGAAAAGAAAAGTGTTTGTCGTTTTACAGGTAATTTTATTATTACTCTTTTTACATCGTGAATAAAACCCATGTCAAGCATGCGGTCTGCTTCATCTAACACAAATATTTTTAAGTGCTGCAATCCTATAAAACCCTGACTCATTAGGTCTAATAGTCTGCCAGGTGTTGCGACCAAAATGTCGACACCATTTTTTAACTGATTGGTCTGGTGAAGTTGAGACACTCCTCCAAATATCACCGCATGGGAAAGACCTGTATATTTTCCATACGCTGCAAAGCTTTCGTCTATTTGAATAGCAAGCTCCCTTGTAGGAGTTAATATGAGTGCTTTAATTTGTTTACGCCCTTTCTCATTTTCTTTTTCTTGATGCAGTATTTGTAAAATAGGAATCGCAAAAGCGGCTGTTTTTCCTGTTCCTGTTTGAGCACAACCTAACAAATCTTTTCTTTCTAGGACCAGAGGTATAGATTGTTGCTGAATAGGGGTGGGAGTAGTGTATCCTTCTTCGGCCAATGCCTTAAGGATAGGTTCAATTAATTCTAAATTTTTAAATGCCATTGAATGGTTTAATTTTTATAAAGGCTGGCAAAGACGTTGCATTTTCTGAATCAGCGGAAATTTTTTACCACATCGGCTTACAACCTGCCGTATGTTTATAGTGGAGTAGAATGCAAAGGTAGGCTTTTGTTTTTTGATAGGCT
>CANCRO010000131.1 GCA_947380605.1 Chitinophagaceae bacterium | reverse complement strand
AAATTATTAAACACGATTAAGATTGTTCAAAATAGGCTGAATCCAGAACTTCAAATAGAAGGAATTTTAATGACCATGTACGACGGTCGTTTGCGTTTATGCAATCAGGTTGTTTCAGAAGTAAGAAGACATTTTGACGACATGGTTTTTAGTAGCATCATCCATCGAAATACTCGATTAAGTGAAGCACCTAGTTTTGGAAAGCCTGTAATCTTGTATGATGCAGAAAGTAAAGGTTCCATCAACTACCTTAATCTTGCCAAAGAAATATTACAAAAAAATAATCTTACTAAAATTCAGCAACAAGACCGGGTGATACAATAATCATTAGTAAAACTGTTCTTATTTGTTATACTCTTCTAATAAAAGCAGTACACACAAATCCAGCAATCATCCTGGAGCCGCTAAATAAAAAATTAATCAGTATTCATTATGACTCCTCCCAATAAAAAAGACGCATTAGGAAAAGGTATCCGCAGTTTGTTACAAAACATGGATATGGATTTCAAAAATAATAAAGGTGGTTTAAAAACTGATCTTATAGAGAAAACCACTGCTGCGAATAGAATTCCGCTGGACCAAATTGAAATCAATCCTAAACAACCAAGGAAAGATTTTGATGAAACCGCCTTAAGTGAACTAGCCGCTTCGCTTAAATTACATGATATTATTCAACCGCTTACTGTGAGCAAAACGCCTACAGGAAAGTATCGTTTAATTGCTGGAGAAAGACGCTTTAGAGCAGCGAAAATTGCTGGTCTAAAGGATGTACCTGTTTATGTTCGCCAAGTAAATGATGCAGAGTTATTGGAACTGGCATTATTAGAAAATTTACAAAGAGAAAATTTAAACTCCATTGAAATTGCGCTGAGTTATAAAAGGCTGATGGATGAGTTGGATTATACTCAGGAACAAGTAGCAGAAAGAATGGGTAAAGAACGTAGTACCATTACCAATTATATTCGTTTACTAAAATTACCTCCTGATATTCAAGTGGCAGTTCGCACTG
The DNA here is from genome assembly GCA_947380605.1 of Chitinophagaceae bacterium. Taxonomy (GTDB): domain Bacteria; phylum Bacteroidota; class Bacteroidia; order Chitinophagales; family Chitinophagaceae; genus Ferruginibacter. The sequence goes on along the minus strand of CANCRO010000131.1, from coordinate 3,728 downwards.
GCGTTATCTCAATGGGACATGCCCGCGCATTGATTAGTGTAGATGTAGTAGATAAACAGCTTTTTATTTTTTCAGAAATAAAAACTAAAGAACTATCTGTAAGGCAAACAGAAGAGCTAGTTAGAAAAATGTATACTGGCGGTGGAAATATAAAAAATACAACCAAGGTTACATTGCCACCGGCATTCAAAAAGATTGAAGACAACTTATCCTCACAATTCAGTACCAAAGTAAAACTAGTCCACAACAAAAAAGGTTTTGGTTCTGTTACATTTGAATACTACTCGTTGGATGAATTAAACGGGCTGTTGGATAAATTGAATATTAAAGTAAGTTAATGTCGAAAATAGTTTTCATATTTATTTTCATTAGTTTATATTTTTTTAGTGGTGAATTAACTGCTCAAACTACCAATAGCAGTAATACTACTGAAAAGCTCAACACTGTAGATACCGGGACTAAAAAAAAGGATAAAAAATTTAATCCACGCATCGCCACTCGTCGATCAGCGATGATTCCAGGCTGGGGACAGATCTACAATAAAAAATATTGGAAACTCCCCTTAGTCTATGGTGGATTAGGTATTACTGCCAGTGTGTTTCAATACAATGTAAAAAATTACAACTTATTACGCCAAGCCTTTTTATATAGAACAGACACGATTAGTTCTAATGACGCATTAATAGATCCTCGATTTAAAAATCTTTCAACCAATGCAATTCGCAGTTATCGCGCCGCTTTTCGCCAAAATGTAGATTATACCGTTTTATTTTTTATTGCTTTTTGGGGGCTCAATGTAGTAGATGCTACTGTTGATGCACATCTCAAAGCATTTGATGTGAATGACAACTTGAGTTTGCAATTTAAACAAGGGTATAGTCCAATGGCTAATACTACAGGCTTTAGCTTAGTGCTGGATATACATTCAAAAAAAATGTACGCTAGTAAATAATTATATTTGCTTTTTAATACCTCAATTAATTATCATGGATTCAATGAATACTTCTGCCGCTGTTACCAAAAATCCGCTTCGCATTGCACTGATTGGATATGGAAAAATGGGTAAAGCCATCGAAGAAATTGCAGTAAAAAGAGGACATTCCATTGGTCTTAAAATAGATATCAATAGTTTAACTGATTTTAACAAAGAAAATCTACAGCAATGTGATGTTGCCATAGAATTCACTAGTCCACATACTGCCGTTCAAAATATTCTTACCTGCCTAGATGCCGGAATTCCTATTGTTAGCGGAAGCACAGGATGGCTTGCGCGTTGGGAAGAAGTTAAACAAGCCTGTGAAGCATCCAAAGGTTCAATGGTATATGCTAGTAATTATAGTGTAGGCGTAAACGTTTTTTTTGAAGTCAATCAATTATTAGCTCGACTCATGAATCCACATACCGACTATGAAGTGAGTATGGTAGAGATTCATCATACAGAAAAAAAAGATGCCCCTAGTGGAACAGCTATCACCTTGGCGGAGCAAATATTAGAAAATCTAGGAAGAAAAAAACAGTGGGTAAATGAACTCAATGGCAGTCCTGAAGAGTTGTCTATTATCAGTGAAAGAATAGATCCTGCTCCTGGTACACACAAGATAAAATACAGCTCTAGCATAGATGACATTGAAATCATTCATACTGCCCATAACCGACAAGGTTTTGCAACTGGTGCTGTAATAGCCGCCGAATTTATCAAAGGCAAGAAGGGCGTTTTCAGTATGAAGGACGTATTAGGATTTTAAATAGACATCACTTCATCAATTTTTTCCTGCCATGCAATACAATCGAGTGCATAAAATATTTTTATTCCTTTTATTGCTTGTCACAAATATTACTATTCAGGCTCAGCAAAAACCAGTACCTGTATTTATTTCTAGGTCGGAAGGACATGCTACCTATAGAATTCCTGCTATTATTATTTTACCTAACAATGATCTACTCGCTTTTTGTGAAGGCAGGGTGAATAGTGACAATGATTTCGGTGATATCAATATTGTAATGAAACGGAGTATTGATAAAGGAAAAACATGGAGTAGTATAGAAACTATTGTAGATATAGATAAACTGCAAGCAGGCAATCCTGCACCAGTGGTAGACCTTAAAGACCCAGCCTACCCTAATGGCAGAATTTTTTTGTTTTACAATACAGGTAATAACCATGAAGGCGAAGTAAGAAAAGGAAATGGATTAAGAGAAGTGTGGTATAAAACATCTATCGATAATGGAAAAACTTGGTCGGCAGCAACTAATATTAGCACTTCGGTGCACCGCCCTAAACAACCCAAGTTAAATGCTGCCTACAATTTTACAGAAGACTGGAGAAGCTATGCAAATACACCTGGACATGCTTTGCAATTTTTAGAAGGAAAATATCAAGGTAGAATTTATGTACCTGCTAATCATTCTGCCAATTCTCCACAGAAAAATTCTGAAGATTACGATGCTCATGGGTTTTATTCCGACGACCATGGTAAATTATTTCATTTAGGTGAGTCTCTAAAGATTCCTGGCAGTAATGAATCGACTGCTGCGGAAATTTCCAACAACCGACTACTACTCAATGCGAGAAATCAAAAAGGCGATATCAAACAAAGAATCACCGCCATTAGCAGTGATGGAGGCGTTCATTGGGATACTACTTATTTTGACAACCAATTACCAGATCCCATTTGTGAAGGAAGTATAGTAACTATTGGGAAAAGGAAGGGTAAAGCTATACTTGCTTTTAGCAATGATGCGGATACCACCAATCGAAATAACTTAACACTTCGCATTAGTTATGACGAAGGAAAGAATTGGAATAAAAGTTTTATAATAGATGCTAATCCAAATAAGGGCGATAATGAAAATGATTTTACTGCGTATTCCGATTTAGTGAAAATGGATAATCGCCGGGTTGGAATACTTTATGAGAAGAACAATTATTCCTCCATTGTATTTGTTGTGAAGCAATGGAAATAAAAATTTCCAACCTAAAACATCCGAGGTATCCCCAATTGTGTTTTTCCAGATGAATGGTATTTTACATTTTCATTGGCGGATGGATTTTCATTCAATACTTTCCATGACTCTAATTTACTTCCATTCGGAAATAGTAAAATCTCTTCGTTAGGCTTTGTTTTAAAGTTTATTATCCCACCACTCATCATTTTATTTTTTGTAAACTTATTGGAAACCATTGTCGCATTTACCCAAGGTAATTCTACGCTACAATCATTACCATGAATGCTTTTTAAGGCTACCCATACTATTTTCCCCAACCTAATTTCTGATGAAATGATAAAACCACCTTGAGCATGTAAAGTAAATCTACCATCCTTACTAAGATCAAAAGCAGGAAACAATCGAATGATTCCCTCATGACTTTGAAGTAAAGATTCATTCATCGCAGTTGCCATTACACTCATTGCTTCCATGGACATATGTCGGAAGGGCCATGCTGGAAGAGGAACTTTTTCTCCAGTATTAGAGCCAATAATATTTACAGGATTAGTTTTAAAATAAGAAGTTCCACGAGCATCTTCTTCAACTTCTGAACTAATATGTCCCCAACCATTTACAAAAAATTGCCACTTCGCAGGAAATTGTTTGAGGTTAATAGCCAACTCCTTCGCTAAGCCCAAACGTGCCATCACTATGGGAACTTGCTCCCATCCCATATTCTCAGTCCCATACAAACGAAGAGTAGACGTCATCACATTAAATAAAGATTCATTTTTTTGTTT
>CANCRO010000130.1 GCA_947380605.1 Chitinophagaceae bacterium | reverse complement strand
TGCCATTGAATGGTTTAATTTTTATAAAGGCTGGCAAAGACGTTGCATTTTCTGAATCAGCGGAAATTTTTTACCACATCGGCTTACAACCTGCCGTATGTTTATAGTGGAGTAGAATGCAAAGGTAGGCTTTTGTTTTTTGATAGGCTTAAAAACTAGTTATCGACTATTTTTCAATCAATCAAAGAGTGACTCTGGTTGTAACATTTTATTTTATTACTATAAAAAAACCGATACAAAATGTATCGGTTTTTAAAATTTTTTTAAAATCGCTCATATAATTTTCTCAATCTTTCACGATTCATCTGTTTTTCCCAATCCTTACCCAAGGCATTTTCCCAAAGTGGCTTCATACCCAAAGAGACGTCAATCATTTTATTAAATTGATCCTCCGTAAGGTTAGCACAAATATTTTTAGGAATATCAATCTGATGTATCTCTACCATTTTCTTAAACTCTTTTACTCCCGATGGATAAAATTCTTCTAAGTGATCAAATACAATACAATTTCCAATACCGTGTTTAGTGCCTAATAAATAACTTAGTCCATAACTAACGGCATGGGCTACCCCAACTTGAGAATACGCAATGCTCATTCCGCCTGCATAAGAAGCCATCATTAACTTGTCATCACTTTCATCATCCCAACTATTTTTATCTACATAAACTTCCCTACAAAGCTCTAGCGCTTTTTCTCCGTAACTTTTACTGAATTCATTTAGATAAGTGCCGGCAAGACTTTCTATACAATGTATATAACAATCCATCCCTGTATAAAAACGTTGATTAGCAGGCGCATTGGTAGTAAGTTGTGGATCCAATACAATCTGATCAAAAGGAGTAAAATCAGAATTCATACCCAGTTTTTTTGTTGGACCAGTAAGCACGGTTGTTCTGCTCACCTCTGCGCCTGTACCGCTTAATGTAGGAATACCCACCTTATATACGCCTGGATTTTTTACAAGATCCCATCCCTGATAATCTGCGCTACTGCCAGGATTGTTCATCATCAGTGAAACAGCTTTTGCAAGATCCAAGGCAGAGCCTCCTCCAATACCCACAATACCACTCACCGTTCCGAACTGGTCTTTCAATTGTTTGGCGATACTATCTACATAGCTAGTTTTAGGCTCATAGGTTACATCTACGTAAATAATCTGATCTCTTCCTCTAGCTGGAACTCTTTTGGCCAATTCTTTTCCTTCAAAAAAATGATCCACCAAAAATACCATTGGTGAAGTCCCTTTTCTTTGGGGTTGTAATATTTCATCTAATTGATTGAATGCGCCACGTCCATATACAACGTAACCAATCATTTTGAAGTTTCTAAAATTCATACTGCAATTTAAGAAGAATGATTTGAAATTAAATTGACGCTATAGAATTCCTATTCTCCGTTGGCGGAACCAGTCCAAATCCCGGTCTCGCTTCTTGTAAATAAAAGACCTACGCTTGATCGTGGCTATTCTGATTTTAGTTTATTGAAATATTCTGATGGTGTTGTTTTGTATAATTTCTTAAAAGATTTATAAAACCCACTTTTACTGCTAAAGCCTGCTTCTAAACCTATAGACTCAATAGTAAATTCAACTAAGTAAGATTCATTGATTTTATTTATAATATATTTTATCCTGTAATCGTTTACAAAATCGGTAAATCGGAAATGGTAATGATTATTTAAAATGTAAGACAACTCTCTGATGGGCATATTCAAAGCGACCGCTACCTGGATTATACTCAAATTCTTATTTAAATAAGGCTTTTCATTTTCAAAGTATTCATTGATCTTTTGAATTTCCGCATCAAAATTTTCGGAAATGTACAGAATTTGACTACTCTTGTTCTCAACCAAATTAGATTCTATTGGCTTATATTTTACAAATGGCAATCCGTTTAGAATATATGGGTGGGTAAGCAAATAAGAACAAATAACAAAAAAACCTGTTACAATAAATAGTAAAGGAATAAGATTAATAAATCCCCAATTATTAAAAATAGAAATATTTAATATAACCAATATCATTAGAGAAAGCCAAGCGAAAAGATTTGCAGTACAGCACCAAGCAAAAATCTTTAGCCATTTTAAAATGTCTTTAATTTGTTTTTCAATTTGTTCTACTTTATATACTCTTTTAAATTTTAAAATAAGCCTCCATTGAAAATATATATATATAGAAAGTTGGAAAATTCTCAATAAGAACAAGTTAGTTTCGGTAATAAAACCTGAATTATTTTTATACAATAAATCTAGATTATTAATGATATCAATCACTAATTTCCTTTTTTCATTTATGGGCATCAAAAAATAACTCAAATAATTAAGTGTTACAATTATAAAAGGTAAAAAATGTAACCAATCAAGGGCCTTAATTTTCTTTTCATTATAAAGAACTGCCCTTGTATATAAATAACCCAAAGGTGGAATTAGAAAGGCCAGAGGAGCAGCTGTTTTAATTAAATAAGGTACTTCAATAATTAATGCATAATATAAAAGCAAATAAATTAAGACATTCCAAGATAGAAAAATTATAAAAATTGATAGTAAATAATCTGAATAAGACTTCAGTGCGTCTTTTTTAATAATGAGAATGTAAATAGTTAATAGCGCACTAAATAAACTCCCTATAAGAAATATTTGAAACATATACTAAATACTATTGTTTTACTTTTTCCAGCATAAATAGCTGCTTGAGTTTTAAAGAAGACTAGAGGATGATTTGCAATATTTTGAATATAAATATATAAAAGAGTGTTTAAGCGTAAAGAAAACACCGCCTTCAGTCAGCTTATTTTATTACCTTTTGAATATCCTCATCTCCTTCCAAATTATTCATTTGAATCATAATATCATCGTATCGATTCAAAACTTTTTTGCTAATTGGTTTTACAGTATACAATTTAGGATTGGGTAAAGATGCGGCTATTTTAGCCGCATCAGTTCTAGAAATGTTTTTAGCAGATTTTTTAAAATATGCTTTAGATGCCGCCTCGATTCCGAAAATTCCTTCTCCCATTTCGGCAACATTTAAATAGGTTTCCAAAATGCGCTCCTTGCTCCACAAAATCTCTATCATAAAAGTGAAATACACTTCCAGGCCTTTTCTAAAAAACCCTCCTCCTTGCCATAAAAAAACATTTTTTGCAACCTGTTGACTTATCGTACTAGCTCCCCTTCTTCTGTTGGGATGTTTTTTATTGTATTGAACAGCCTTCTCAATCGCCTTCAAATCAAAACCATTGTGTTCGGGAAATAATTGGTCTTCACTCGCCATTACGGCAAGCTTTATATTTGAACTCATTTGATCATAGCTTACATAATCTCTCTTTAATCCATAACCCTGCACAAGGCTTACGACCTGTGTAATCGTTATAGGCGGATTAATCCACTTACAAAATAAAATATAAAAAAGCTGAAAAAAGAAAAGGTAAAGAATTGCTTTTTTTATAATTCGCCAAGCTTTTTGCATGCTAATGACAATTGGATTTGAAACAAAATTAATTAGTGTTTGTTATTATCTGCCAGCTTTAAATATTCTAAAGAATATTTTTTTCCAATAATAATATTATTACTATTCACCTTTGATAAAACATAGCCAATAGCTGTTAAAGAAACTGACGCGCCCATCAATGCGGGACTAAACTTATCTCGATCAACTAAAAACACCACTCCTCCTGCAAGCGTTAATATGGCACCTCCACCCAGTAAACTACCCGCACTAGCACTCAAATCAAACCCATGCTTAGGTTTATTGATTGACTTAATTTGATTATAATGATATTGATAATTATAAGTGGTAAGCGTGTCCAATACAAATACACCCATCATGGTGGGGGTTTGACGTACTACAAATTGTTTCAAAAACAACGTATCTCTGTTGATGTGGGTTATATAAGCATTTAAAGAAACCCCAGTAGTGGTAACCATATCTATGTCAGTTCCTGCATAATAACGGCTAATTGTTTTCTTCCTTTTTTTCAACAAAACAACATCGGAAGATTGCCCGAAACTTTCATAGCCTATTAATAAAAATAAAATAAAAAATATCCGGCTCATGGAGTAAAATATAGAGAGGAAAGATAAAACAAACTAATGGTTTAATTTTTAATTTGTTACAGAATATAAAATACCCAAGAAAAGCGCTATGCCAAATATCAATAAAAGTAATCCAGAAATTTTATTGATTAGAACAATGTTTCTATGCGTTAGCTTTTTACTTAGCTTTCCTGCCAAAAGAACTTTTCCTACGTCGGCTCCAAAATTTACCAAAATGCAAGTAGAAAAAATAATAATTCTATCCCTCACCGAATTGCCAATAGCCAGAGTGGTAGCGGTGGTAAGCCAAAAGGCAATAACTGCTGGATTAAGGATATTAATAAAAAATCCTGCAATTATTAACCTTGCATGGGTACTACCCGAAACTCGAATCGCTGACTCCTCCGCGCTGCGCTGCTTGATTGTTTTTAAAAAAAGATAAAAAATACCCATTCCAACTAAAAACAAACTGCCGAATATTCCTAATGCTTTTTTAAAATGTAACAAACTGGTTACCGCCTCAGAAAATACATTACTAAGCACTACAATTAACAAGTCGCTCAACCAAATACCGGCTATAAAACTAAAGCCGCCAGTGCGACCATTAACAATGCTTTGTTTGATAATAGTAAAAACAAGGGGGCCTACCGAAAAGACCAATAATAAACTAATTGCGAACCCTTTTAAAACAGCCTCCATCATTTCTCGTTAAATTAAATTTTG
>CANCRO010000129.1 GCA_947380605.1 Chitinophagaceae bacterium | reverse complement strand
TATTTGATGCTTTCAAGTAGTAGGCCTGGAACCTACCCTGCGAATCTTCAAGGTATTTGGAATAATAAAACTAATCCGCCATGGGATAGCAAATACACTGTCAACATCAATACAGAAATGAATTATTGGGCGGTGGAAACACTTAATCTCAGTGAATGTCATGAGGCTTTGTTTAAGATGATAGAAGAGGTAATTCCTTCTGGCGAGCAGGTGGCGAAAGTTCATTACAATGCTAAAGGTTGGGTATTGCATCACAATACTGATTTATGGCGTGGGGCCGCACCAATCAATCATTCTAATCATGGATTATGGGTATCTGGAGGAGGTTGGTTATCCCATCATTTTTGGGAACATTTTCTCTATAACCGAGACACTGCATTTCTTTCCAAAAGAGCTTGGCCTGTATTAAAAGGAGCTGCTCAATTTTATAAAGATTTTCTAGTAGCTGATCCAAAAACTGGCTTATTAGTTTCATGTCCTTCCAACTCACCAGAAACTGGTGGTCTTGTTTCTGGACCTACAATGGATCATGAGATCATAAAAAGTTTATTCAAAATTTGTATCGAAGCTGCCGGAATAATTCATCAGGATAAAGCCTTTGCTGATTCGCTCAAATTAATTTTACCTAAGATTGCTCCCTATAAAATTGGCAAATTTGGACAGTTGCAAGAATGGGTAGAGGATGTAGATGATCCTAATGATAAGCACCGACATGTATCTCATTTATGGGGTGTATTTCCAGGAAATGAAATTAACTGGAAACAAAATCCTGAGCTAATGGAGGCAGCAAAAAAATCATTAATTGCGCGTGGTGATGAAGGAACCGGATGGAGCCTTGCTTGGAAAATTAATTTCTGGGCTCGATTCAAGGACGGCGATCATGCTTGGAATATGGTTAAATTATTATTAAGGCCTATTGCACAAACTGGTACAAAGATGACAGGGGGCGGCTCCTATCCAAATCTTTTTGATGCTCACCCTCCGTTTCAGATTGATGGCAATTTTGGTGGCGCATCAGGAATAGTTGAAATGCTAATGCAAAGTCACTTGGGCGCTATCGATATTTTACCAGCCCTTCCATCCGATTTAGCTGCTGGAAAAATTCATGGTCTTCGTGCGCGCGGAGGATTTGAACTTGACTTTTCCTGGGATAAAGGAAAGCTTAGCTCGTTAAAAGTAAAATCTACTGCTGGCGGAAAACTACAATTAAATTACAAAGAGGCTCAGGTTAGTTTTTCTACTAAAAAAGGAGAAGTGCTAACATTGAATAATAAATTACAAATGATAAAATAATAATTCTTTTATGCTATGCATTTAAATAAAATAAAATTCAGAAAATATTTTTTTCTTATACTCGTTCTCTTATTTTCTAAAAATATTATTGCACAAAAAAAGCCAAACGTAGTAGTTATTCTTGCTGACGATATGGGTTACAGCGATATTGGAATATTTGGTTCTGAAATAAAAACCCCTAACTTAGATGCATTGGGTAATGGAGGTGTATTATTCAATCAATTTTATAATGCAGGGCGCTGTTGTCCTAGCAGAGCATCCTTACTCACAGGCATGTATCCGCATCAAGCTGGAATGGGAGCAATGGTAACAACCAGTAAATACGATCACAACAAAGCCTTTCAACCTTACCAGGGATTTTTAAATTTAGCCACTCCTACCATTGCAGAAGAATTGAAAAAAAATGGATACCAAACTTTAATGACCGGTAAATGGCATGTAGGTGAACAAAAAGAAGACTGGCCTAATCAAAGAGGATTCGATCATTACTTTGGGCTCATATCAGGAGCTAATAGTTATTATGAATTATTATCAAGGCGACAAATGATTGAGGATAATCGAAAATTTATTCCGGATGAAAAATTTTATATGACGGATGCGATCAGTGATAAGGCAATTGCCTATTTACAAAACACGAATCCATCCAATCCCTTTTTTCTTTATGTAGCCTACACGGCTCCCCATTGGCCATTGCATGCACCTAAAAATATTATAGACCAATACCGAAATACTTATACTAAAGGATGGGAAGTATTGCGCCAACAACGTTTTAAAAAACAAAGACAACTAGGTCGATTAAAAAATGTGGCTCAACTTCCTCCGATAGATCCTACAATTGCAAAATTTGACACCATCGCTAGTCCCACCCTTTGGATAGATAAAATGGCAACCTATGCCGCAATGATCCAGGTAATGGATGAAGGAATAGGAAGAATTATTCAAAAAGTTAAAGATCTGGGCGAATGGGAAAATACAGTATTCATTTTTTTATCTGACAATGGGGGCTGTCATGAAATTTTGGATGACCGATCAATAGTTGACTTGGGTGAAGAAGGATATAAAAAATCTTTAGTGAGTCCAGTAGGATCGAAAGGAAGTTACACTACTTATGGAAAAGAATGGGCTTCTGCTAGCAACACTCCTTTTAGAATGTATAAACACTGGATGCATGAAGGAGGAATTTCAACACCGCTTTTAGTTTATTTTCCAAAGCTGATAAAAAAAGGATTTCAAACAGATCAAGTAAGCCATATCATGGACCTCTTTCCAACGATTATGGAATTAACTCAAACAAAATATTCTAACGCTATAGAAGGAAAAAGTTTAGTGCCCATCTTAAAAAAAGAAAATAAACCAATGCATGAATTCATTGCATGGGAACATCAAGGAAATCGTGCTATTCGGGAAGGGGATTGGAAATTAGTATGGGATGACGAAATAAAAAAATGGGAATTATACAATATAAAAAATGATCGAATAGAAGTAAACGATTTAGCGAATAGCTTACCTGAAAAAAGAAAAGATTTGATTACTAAATACAATCAGTGGGCATTAAAAGTGGGGGTTAAAAAATAAAACTAAATTTTAAATTTATTAATCTAAAATTTAGTTTTACTAAGGTCGCCTACATTAAAATTAATTTTCTGCCAATACAATTATTTTATCATTTGCAGTAAATTGAATTTCTTTATTTTTACTAGGATTCACTTGTACCCCAAAGGCTGCTGTACTATCATCTGCTAAATGTTCTAATCGATAGCCAATAGCAGTTTCTCCTTTTCTTCTGGCACTCTCCAAAATAGTATAAAAATTAACTGGTGTATCACAAGACACATATTCAGTAACAGACTTCAAATAAATTTCACTGCCTTCAGCTTCAAATAAACTATCAAATACTTTCATTAAAAATTTATTTTCAGAAACTTGTGACATCAATAAACTAATCAATTTATCACTGACAATAAAGTCATCTGCCTTAGTGATGGAAGCCAATGCCCTGTTTTTAGCATCTAACATTTGGCTTACCACTTTAATGTCTTTTGATTCGTCATCTAAAATTTTACGAATATGCAATAGCGTTATTAATGTTGCAGCATCAGCATCTTGAATATTCATTTCTTCCTTATAGCAAAGAATTTGTACGCTATCGAAACTAGTAATATTTAATTTTTCAATAACTTTTCTATTAGCAGTATCATTTACTTGAAAATCAAGGGTGCAATTTTGTAAACTACTTCTTAAATCATTTACTTCATTTTCATATTTATCAAAAGAAGAAACTACTACTATTTTAGAATTAGGTCCAACATATTTATCAATTTCAATGATTATAGTAGAGGCAATCGAATTCCAACCTAACAATAAAATATTTTCGGTTTTAATTTCATTAGTATTAACATTTAGAATGGAAGATTCATCAAAATTATTATTCTCCTTATCCGCAATAAAAATAGTACTATCATCCTCACTAATAACAATCACCATATCGTCTTCTTTAACAACATAGTCCATTGCAGGATTTATTTTTACAGATCCATCTATTTGCTTAATTCCAATTAAAGAGGAATCTTCATAAAGCGATAGCGCTTCTCCATAAGATTTTCCAATTAACTTATTTTCCGATTGAATATAAATTTCCGCCCCATCGAAATCAAACAATTCTGTATAAACTATACTTAAACCACTTTGTCTGGAGGTTTGAACAATAATTTTAGCAATGATATCATCAACAAAAAGTATTTCAGCTTCCTCTTTGCCCACCATCTTTGCAACCTCATAATTTGAAATATCTTTCATTTCAGCTACAATATGATACGGAGTAGATCTTCGATTTGAATTATTGGTTATTGCCAAAATAGTTTTTATTGTTAAAGAGTCTGCATTGTCATCTTCATCAGGAGTTAGAATAATGATAGATTTCGATTGCTGAGGATTTACAATTTCTAAATCAGAAAAATCGTATGGAACACCACTTCTGCATATTATTTTAGTGTTTTTTAAGTCACTTATTTTACTTTTAATTTCATCTTCCATTTCAACTTTATCCTTGTCCGCCAAAATAACAATTTTTGGATTTGAAACACTTTCATTGGCAATGACTAATTCTGAAATAATTGTAAATATTTTAGATGAATAACCTAAAATTAAAGTGTGTCCTTTTTCAATAACAAAACTTTTCCCTTTTCTTAAATTATTTAGCTTTTCTTCAATAGAGCTACCCAAGACTCCAATCAATATAGATAATACAAAAATTCCACCTAGGGTAACCAAGAATGATATAATTCTAAATGGCCAACCGTTATCTGCCCCCATTGCTCCGGAATCCAAGGCCCTTAATAAACTCTGCCAAATACTTTCTATAAAACCTAAAGGCTCTTGACTTTCAGGAGCAATTTTTAAATACCAGATTACTAGTGCTGAAAATAGGATGATTATTAATGATAAAAAACCTAATAATAAAATCATCATGTGAGCACCTCTGCTCATCAAATTATCAAACCAATATTTAAGTCTTTCTAAAAGAGTAAAATTTTTCATAGTTTTTTTATAAAAAGTTTCTTATTGATATTCAAACCGCTCAATCAAAATTAATACTAAAGGCTAATAAATAAAAAAGTATTCAGGACACTTTAATTTCATCAT
>CANCRO010000128.1 GCA_947380605.1 Chitinophagaceae bacterium | reverse complement strand
GGATTGGATGATGCGAATGACTTAGGCATTAATAATCGAGGTAATTTCAAATCGGGTTCTTTACGTAATATCAGTATCCGCTCCAATTTGTTTCACAATGGAAGCGTCGCCAATGTTCAGGAGATGCTTACGGCAGGAAATCCAGGAAGCGGTAAACAGCCCATCCCTTCTCATTTTTTAAGAACGGCTGATATACCTAATATGTTGGCATTCTTAAATACCCTTACGGATAGAACTATTTTGACAGAAGCAAAATTTTCGGACCCTTTCGCGCTTAAATAATCAATGAATCCAAGTCGATACTATTGAAAACTATCTTTCACTGCCCCTGTCTTCTATAAAAGATTAGGGGCAGTTGATTGTAAAAAATCAATTCCAGTTAAAGCCCCTATTAAATTTTCATTGCTAAATTCGATGTTATCAAAAATTGATTAACTTCAATAATAGCTTTGGCTTTCTTTTATTGATTGCATTTTCGAAGAGCCAAACTATCCGGTTCAATTTTTTCACATGAATCCTTGTCCATTGTTGAGGGAATAAATTAAAATTGCTGTATGAAAAATAAAAGCCAAGTTCTCACTGCTTTTTTGGGCTTAGTTTTATTGATATCTTTTTCACTCTTTACTGAGGCGAATAATCTTTTCAATCTATCCTCATTAACTAGTCGACAAGAATTAGCTTCTTTACTTCCAATAAAACCGGGTGTCGATAAACTTAAAAATAGTAGGGTATTGGTATATACTAAAAATGGAAAGGGGTATGTACATGATAATATAGCTGCAGCTGTAAATTGTATTCAAGAGTTGGGAGCTGCCAATAAATTTAGGGTAGATGTTTCTGACGATCCTTCGGTTTTTAATGAAAACAATCTAAAAAAATATACCCTATTAATATTTTCTAGTACTAATAATGATGTGTTTGATACGGATGACCAACGACTCGCCTTTAGAAGGTATATCGAAGCGGGCGGAGGCTTTGTAGGCATCCATTCTGTTACTGGTACAGAGCGAAATTGGACCTGGTTTAAAATGATGGTGGGGGAAACTTTTACCTGGCATGCATCCTTTCAGACTTTTACTATTAAAAATATTGACCCTACTCACCCTTCTATGCAAGGAGTTCCATTGAAATGGACAAAGACAGATGAGTGCTATTTTGGAAAGCAAGTTTATCCTGGAATAAAAGTTTTAATGATGCACGATTTGTCGACGCTAGATAAAAAAGATATTCAATTAATTACAACCCATTCAGGATCTTTTGCTAATTTTTTTCCTGCAGTTTGGTATCAATCATTTGAAGGAGGAAATATCTGGATTACTACCTTAGGGCATGATAAAGCTAATTATCAAGAGGCTACTTTTAAAAATCATTTACTACAGGGAATAAAATTCATTGCTAATCAATATAAGGGAATTGATTATTCAAAAGCAGTTGCTATGGATAAGGATGCCCAACTTAAAAATTAATCCCGATGTCTATATCAAAAAAAATTGACCGTAGAAGTTTTGTAAAAAACTCATTGAAAGCAAGTGCAGCCACTGGCATTGCGATTACTGGTTTTCCAACCATTATTCCAGCTACAGTTTTGGGTAAAAATGCGCCTAGTAATAGAATAAATATTGGCGCTATTGGTGTAGGAAGAATTTCACGCGAACATGATATGCTTGAAACATTAAAGTATAGCCATGCAAGAATTATGGCAGTTTGTGATTTGGATAGTAAAAGATTGGCCGATGGAAAAAAATATGTAAATGATTATTATTCTAAATTATCAGGAACTGCTTACAATGGCGTAACCATGTATGATGATCATCGTGATTTGCTACTGAATAAAGATATAGATGCAGTATTGATAAGTACGCCGGATCATTCACATGCTTATCTAGGTATTCATGCAGTAGAAGCGGGCAAGGATGTTTATTTACAAAAGCCAGCATCGCTCACTATTGCAGAAGGAAGAGCCTTGAGTAATGCAGTACATCGTACCGGAAGAATTTTGCAAATTGGAAGTCAGCAGCGATCGACCGAGCAATTTAGGTATGCCGCAGAATTAGTTCGCAATGGGAGAATTGGCCAACTAAAAACGGTGTATGTTGGTCTGCCTGGCGACCCAGGTGGGGATGTAGAACCAGATATGCCGGTACCTAAAAATTTACATTACGATGCTTGGCTAGGCTCCACTCCTGAAGTTCCTTACACGGAAAAAAGAGTGCATCCTCAAAATGATTACAGTCGCCCGGGTTGGTTGCGCTGCGAACAATTTGGTGCAGGAATGATTACTGGCTGGGGTGCTCATCATGTGGACATTGCTCATTGGGGAATGGATACAGAATATACTGGTCCAGTTGAAATTTCAGGCAATGCTGATTTTCCTAAGAGTGGTTTGTGGAATGTGCATGGGCTTTTTAGAACTGAAGGTATTTATGCCAACGGAGTAAAAATGATTATTAGCAATGAAATTCCTAATGGAATAAAATTTGAAGGAACGGAAGGTTGGATTTTTGTGAGCAGGGGTAATTATAAGGCTAGCGCAAGTGATCCAGTTCAGAATACGGAGAACGCAAAATCTTTGACCGCAAGCAATGAAAAGATAATCAAATCTGTAATTGGCGAAAATGAAATTAACCTGTATAGAAGTAAAGAGCAACATGGCAACTGGCTAGATTGTATTAAGACAAGGGTGCAACCTATTTCACCTGTTGAAGTTGGACATCGTTCTTGTTCTACTTGTTTATTACACCATATTGCTATGAAATTAAAACGTAAACTACATTGGGATCCGATGGAGGAAAGATTCTTTCAGAATGGGTTTACCCATGTTGATCTTTTTGATTCGTCTGGTGTGAGTATTGGAAAAAAAGAAATAATTACACAAAAAAGTGATGAAGAAGCCAATAGCATGCTAAATAGACCTCATCGTTTAGGGTATGAAATAAAAGGGCTAGTGTAGTAAATAATTTAGTTGAATATTAATTTATAAAAAAATAAAAAATGACGGAGTCAAATTCAGATCGTAGAAAATTTTTGAAAAACACCACTGCTTTATCGGGGATGCTCTTGTTTGGCGGCTTAGCGGATAAAGTAAATGCAAGCACTATTGTTAAACCTGTTCCAATGAAAGTTTATCCTAATAGAATCAAGTTCGCAGTAATTAATATCAATCATAGTCATATTAATTCTATGACAGAAGCGATTAAAAGAGGTGGTGGCGAATTGGTAGCACTCTATGCAAAGGAACCTGAACTAATAGCAGAATATGTAAAAAAATTCCCAGAAGCTAAACTAGTAAAAAGTGAAAAGGAAATCCTAGAAGATCCATCTATTCAATTAGTATTAAGCTCTGGTATACCCGATGAGCGCGCGCCACTTGGTATTAGAGTGATGCAACACGGAAAAGATTATTTAACAGATAAACCTGGCGCTATTAGTTTAGCGCAATTGGCTGAAGTGAAGAAAGTACAAAAAGAAACCAAACGTATTTATTCAATTATGTACAGTGAACGGTTGGAAAATAAAGCAACCGTTAAGGCGAGTGAATTGGTTAAATTGGGTGCAATAGGTAATGTAATTCAAACGGTGAATTTGGCACCTCATCGAATTAATAATGGAACAAGGCCGGATTGGTTTTATGATAAAAAAAGATTTGGCGGAATATTAACTGATATTGGCTCACATCAGTTTGATCAATTTTTACACTTTACGGGTTCTACCGAAGCAGAAATTTTACTGTCGCAAACAGGGAATGTCCATCATCCGCAGCGTCCAAATTTTGAAGACTTTGGTGATGTGATGTTGAAGGGTAATGGCGGTTCGGGTTATATCCGTGTTGACTGGTTTACTCCAGATGCCTTGGATACTTGGGGAGATGGCAGACTAACTATTTTAGGTACTGAAGGTTATATAGAGGTTCGTAAAAATACAGACCTTGCGTCTGGAAATAAGGGAGGCAACCATTTGTATATGGTCAATCAAAAAGAAATGTTGCACATGGATTGCAATAATGTAAACCTTCCATTTGGCGGACTATTTGTTGATGATGTGCTCAACCGAACAGAGACAGCGATGTCACAAAAGCATTGTTTTTTAGCAACAGAAATGGCTGTCACTGCGCAGAAATTAGCCAAGCCTTTGGTGTTGAAAAAGTAGGTACGTTATGTTGAGCATAATGATTTTGCAAAAATAGAATGATCAAATTATTAGGATCAATAATAAATTTAATTCATTTATAAGGTGTCAATTTTGACACCTTATTTGTTTAGTAGATAGGTAAAGATTATTTCAAATCGTTTAGTTCAATTTGCAATTAAAATAAAAACCTATCTTTAAATCAACAATCACTATTTCATGAAAATTTATTCTTACTTATTATTAGGTTGTACATTATTTGCTAGCCAAACGAATGTTGGTTATGGTCAAAAAGCTCCTATACCTAAAAGCAAAAATACCTTTGTAGTTATATCCCATCGGGGTAATCATGTGGCTGCACAAGAAAATACTTTGACTGCTTATCAAAATGCAATTAAGGTTGGAGCCGATTATGTAGAAATTGATTTACGGACTTCTAAGGATAGCCAATTAGTTATCATGCATGATGCAACGGTGAATCGGATGACTAATGGAATTGGAAAAGTGAGTGATTTAACATGGGCTGAATTAAAACAACTAAAAGTGATTGAGAAAAATCACCCCGAATGGCCAGAACAATCTATTCCATTGTTTAGTGAGGTATTGAAACTTTGTAAAGGCAAGATCAATATTTATCTTGATTTTAAAAATGCGGATGTCAATGCTTCTTATCAGGCATTGAAGAAAGCAGGGATGCAACATTCGGTGATCGTTTATATTAATGCAGCCCGTCAATTAGTAGAGTGGAAAAAGATTGCACCTCAAATTCCATTGATGGTTAGTTTGCCCGATAGTGTTCAATCTGCAGCACAGCTCAATAGTTTTTTAGATCAATATAAGATTCACTTATTGGATGGCTCGTACAAGGAGTATACAGTGGAAATGGT
>CANCRO010000127.1 GCA_947380605.1 Chitinophagaceae bacterium | reverse complement strand
AAGTAGAGGAGGCTATTTTTTGGAATTAAAATTTTTAAAAATTAAAGTGGTTAAAAAATGTTGATCGTTTTCAAATCACTTTTTTTACCAATCAAATGGGCAGTTTGTTTTTTACCCCTTCAACACCTTATACAGCCCTACTTCAGAATCTACGGCAAGTTTTGTAAAGATATTTTTCTTAATGGTAGATACTGTATTGGGTTTAATAGCCATCAATTGGGCTATTGAATTAGTAGAAGTTCCCTCAATAATATGATAAGCAACTTCCTTTTCTCGGGGGCTTAATTTTTTATCTGGCATAGTAATATCTATTTTCATAAATAGAGAGCTAGAAGGAGTGTGATTGGAATAATTGTTTAGTGATTTTTATAAAAATTTGATTCATTAGTTTACAAACCAAACCTTAATTTAAATGCGTTATAATTGGTAGTCACTTCTGATAATGATAGCGCTCTGCTATACATGTTAACGATAGAATAATCTCCATATACACCATCCGTCATATCCCAACGATGGGCTATCCAATAACCTTTTGACGTTTGTCTCAAGGAAGTAACACCTAGGGCACTACTTGTTCCTAAAGAAACTCCATTTCTGTAAATTGTTACCGTAGAGCCATTATACGTACTCACAATGTGAACCCAATTATTTAAATCAGAAGAATAATCAGTTGCGATTTGGAATTTTTTCCAACCTCCATAATTAATTGCAGCTTCATAACGATAACTGTTATTTGCAGTACCAGAAGTTAAACCTCGAGCATTAAAAGCTAGAACCATATTAACTGTGGCCCCAGACCCTGAATTATATGATTTTTCTGAAAAAAAACAAGGTGTATAATTTGTATTTCCCGCAATGGTAGGATCATAATCTCCTCTAGTTCCAGCAGGTTTCACCCACACCTCAACAGTATAGGCTGTTAAGTTTGCAAATCCAGTGTCTGAAGATGCATAGCCTCCACTACTAGCAAATCTGATCACTCCTCCATCATTGCCTGAGTAGGTTCCACTTGATATTGCAAAACTTGGAACTGCACTTCCTGTAACTAAATTTGTCCAAGTAGTTCCTGTTCGAGGATAACTATTTGGATTGGCTGCATCCAAATTTAAAATTAAATCAGTTTGCACTATTGCTGGCGGCTGAAAGGGGGACTTAACAAACCCCATAGGAATCACTTGCGCATTAGAAATAAATGCAGCAAAAATGAATGCTATAATAATTATTTTTTTCATTGTTAAAAATTTTGAACCGCTGATGCAAAATAAGTTGAGCCATCATACACAATGGTTACAATATCAGTTTTGGTTGCTGTGGTGGTAATGGTTGGTGCAGCTCCCCCTGACCATTTCCATCCTACAGGAAAAGCAACCGTTCTACTACCAGTTGCATCTTGAATAAATTCTAGAATAAAGGTTCCGGCGGTTATATTGTTAAGCGTTAGGGTAGTGATATTAGCTCCTAGACTTATTTTAAAAATATTTCCAGTAGACATATCAATAGTGGTAGTAGCTGCAGCAGTTATAGTAGAGGGAACTGTTAATACATAATTTTTGGCTGTAATAGCGCCACTAGTATTTACATTCGTTACAGCGGCATTACCTAATTGAATGGTATTGCTTGAAGAAACAATTGCACCATTACCAATAGCAGTTGCATTAGTTAAAGCTGACGTAGCAACATCAGCTAGGTTACCTATTGCCGTATTGTTGGAGCCAGTGCTATTAGTTAGTAAAGCTTGTTGACCAAATCCAGTATTTCCGCTTCCAGAGGTATTATCCCTTAAAGCCATTGTTCCCATTGCTGTGTTATAATTTCCTCCTATATTTTTAGGTAATACATATTCACCAAATGCACTATTTTGTTGACCCGTTGTATTAGCAGTAAGTGCTTGATGTCCAAAAGCATTGTTATAATTTCCTGTTGTATTCACAGATAGTACTGCATAACCATATGCATAATTATTAGCCTTACTTGAATTACCACGACCAACTGTTAAACCATTTACATATATATCAGTGGAAAATGTTTTAGTGCCTGTAAAAGTTTGTACTCCTGTAGTTACAATACCTCCATAACTGGCATTGGCAGGAGTAAGCGTTAAGGTTGTACCGCTTATGGTTGCACCATTTACATTAGAAGTACCACTGATTGATCCGACAGAACTTACTCCGCCGGAAGCTGATGTCCAAGTTAAAGTACCACTACCTAGTGATGTTAAAACTTGTCCAGATGAAGCCGCGTGCGTGTTTGGATAAGTGACTGCCCCTAAAGTTAGCGTTCCAGTGGTTCTAACATTTGTTATGGCTGGAGGAGTGTAAGTAACCCCATTAGTAATATAGCTATTGCCGTCTGCACCTAGTTGGATGGTATTGCTTGCGCTAACCCTTGCACCATAACCAATGGCTATTGTATTGCTAAGATTATTCGAATTAACATCTGCATCCGTTCCTATCGCTGTATTGAAACTTCCTGTAGTATTGCTTAGCAAAGCAAATTTACCTAAAGCTATATTACCGTTTCCAGTGGTGTTACTTTGTGATGCATTAAGACCTAGAGCAACATTATTAGATCCAGAGGTATTGTTTAAAAGTGCTGCATATCCAACTGCCGAATTATTACCTCCAGAGGTATTGTTTAAAAGTGCTGATAATCCAATTGCCGAATTATTATCACCAGTTGTGTTACTATTAAGAGAGTTGGCGCCATAAGCTGTATTATTACTCCCTGTAGTATTTTTTAACATCGACCATTCCCCAAATGCCGAATTGGCACTGCCAGTTGTATTTGAAAGTAATGCCAAACTACCAAAAGAAGAGTTGTAGCTCCCTGTAGTATTATAATACAATGAATAAGTACCAAATGAACTATTATTTTGACCAGAAGTATTTGAATACAATGCTTTAAAACCAACCGAGGTATTGGCACTACCGGTTGTATTTGAGTAAAGATTTTTTATACCAAATCCTACATTCGCTATCCCTGAAGCATTTACTTTTAATACTTCAGGCCCGGTCGCTAAATTTTGATCTGTGGACACATCTAAAGGTCCATTTTGAAAGCCAGTACTACTTCCAAAGTCAAAAGGATCACTAAGCGTTTTAGTAGTTGTAGTGAGTTTAGAAAGTCCATCAGAAGCTGGTATATTTAAAGTTGTACCTGATAAAGTAGCCGCACCAGTGCCAGTGGTTGTCAATGTAATTGGCCTTTGATAATCGGTTCCTGCAACTGCTGCTGTTAATGCACTCGTTCCATTTCCTTTAATAAGTCCTGTTAAGGTAGTCGTTCCAGTTCCTCCATTGGCTACTGCAACTGTTCCAGAAATACTTCCTGCTGCTAAGGTGGATGAAACTGAAGGAGTAGGTATATTTAAAACTGTCCCTGATAAAGTAGCCGCACCTGTACCAGTGGTAGTTAATGAAATAGGTGCTTGATAATCGGTTCCAGCAACTGCTACTGTTAATGCACTCGCTCCTGTTCCTTTAACAAGTCCTGTTAAAGTAGCTGCTCCAGTTCCTCCATTGGCTACCGACAAAACACCTGTAACAGCAGAGGCTAAATCGGTAATACCTGTAATGGCTGCCAATTTTGTTTTCTCTGCAGTAGTGTAATCATTAGTAGATAAATTTTTTCCTGTAACCTTATCTACTTTTGTATCAAGTGCCGTCTGCGTTCTTGTTGAAATAACTTTATCTGCATCACTGGTGTTTTGTACATTTTCTAAACCAAGATCGGTTGAACTTATAGCAACAGTGCCTGTTTTACCATTTACCGATTGTACCGGAGCTGCGGGTGTTAATAGTTGAACCCAGTTTGCACGTACCGCAGGATTTGATTGTGATAAAACATAGTTTTTACTTTCATCTGTTCTAATCACTACACTTCCTATTACTGCACTACTCAATGCTAACATTTCTGCCTCACTTGCTAAAACTTTTACACTTGAAAATGAAATAGCAGGTATTTGATCTGTTGGAATTTTTCCCTGTGCATTTAAGCTTGCTACCCCATTGGCTGCAGCCACTTTATTAGCATCTAATTTTAAATTGAATGCAGCGGTTGCATCTGCAGCACTTATTTTATTTGCTAAAGCCGCGTCTACCTCCGTTTTATTCGCTTTTAAATTCAATGCTGCTGTTGCATCTGTAGTACTTATTTTATTTGCCAAAGCCACATCAACCTCCGTTTTATTCGCTTTCAAATTCAATGCCGCGGTTGCATCTGCAGTACTTATTTTATTAGCTAAAGCCGCGTCAACATCCGTTTTGTTGGCTTTTAAATTCAATTCATTTTGAGTTGCAGTAGAAATTGGTTTATTAAGATCAGTAGTATTATTTACCTCACTTAACCCAAGATCTGTTTTAGTTAAATTAACTGAACCTGTATATCCATTCACCGCTTGTACAGGTGCTGCTGGTGTTAATAATTGTATCCAGTTGCCTAATGTACTTGCAGGCAATGCCGTTAACACATAATTTTTATTTACATCGGTCCTGATAGCAATACTTCCTACTGTAGCACTTGATAAAGCAATCATAGCCGCATCACTTGCTACCACACTGGTGGAGGATAAAGTAACTGGAGGCAATTGAATAGATGGAATAATTCCTGAAGCATTTAAACTGGCTACTCCATTAGCAGCACCTAATTTATTCGCATCTAATTTTAGTGCTAAACCTGCAGTTAGATCAGATGTATTGGCTTTTAAATTTAAAGCCGTTGTCACTGCAGCATCATTCGCTTTTGTATTGATTCTGTTGGATAAACTTGTCGTATCAAATGTTTTAGCGGCTAGCTTTGCTGGTGTAACATAACCATTCATACTATCTGCAATAGCTAATTTACCTGCAATCGCATTGGTGATCGGTGTTTGATCAAATGTTTTAGTGGCTAATTGAGCAGGGGTAACATAACCAGTGGTACTATCTGCAATAGCTAACTTACTATCCAATGCCCCTTGTGTTGCAGTGCTAATCGGCTTAGCTGCATCACTCGTATTATTCACTAAATCTAAACCCACCTTCGATTTATTCAACGTTCCAATCATATCACTCGTGATCGCACCATTCGCAATAGATGTTTGATTACCCACACTCGTTACCACGCCCGTTAAATTAGCATTCGTTTTTACAGTAGCTGCACTGCCTGCTCCAAAAGCATAGGGCACACT
>CANCRO010000126.1 GCA_947380605.1 Chitinophagaceae bacterium | reverse complement strand
GAAAAGAGGCTTTTGAGAATTATGTGAGGGCTTTGCAGATTTATTTATATCCTATTAGGTAATTATAAATAGGCTGTACTCAAAAAGAGATAAGGGGTTAATAATCTTGTAATTCCTTACGGAATAGAGTGCTTTTACTTTTTTGCCTTGATGCAAAAAAGTAACAAAAAAAATCAAGCCTGCGAATAAAAAGGCTGAAATTTTCAATATCAGCCTAAAATCAAGGAACTCGCCGGTAGAGTATGTTTCTTTAAAGGGTGTGCTGGCTCAGACAGCCTTGATTTTTTAACGGCTGACATTGAAAATTTCTAGCAATTTTATTCGAGGGCGTCAAATAGAGGATCGACTAGCTAAGAGCTGAATATTAAAACACTGCGTTGATTTAAAGGGTATGCTTCCGCCGGGGCGGATTGATTTTTTAATGGCTGACAATTTATATTCATAGCTTTTTTTATTCGAGGGCGTCATTGAATGGGTGCTTACTACTTTTTGAGTATCGACTAAATAGACCTTCAAAAATGAATTGCCCACTCACCATTGCCCATTCACAAAACCATTGAACAATTCTTCCCCCAATCCGTTGTAACTTTGTCACTACAATAACTACATGTCTGCAATTATAAGGGTTAGTCACCTCTCCAAACAATTTAAAGATACCAAGGCCGTTGACGACCTTTCATTTACTGTTAATATGGGAGATGTTTATGGTTTTTTAGGGCAAAATGGTGCTGGTAAATCTACCACCATCCGTATGTTGCTTAGCTTAATAGCACCTACCGAAGGTGATATTACTATTTTCGATAAAAAATTATCCACCCACCGATCAGCAATTCTTCGACAAGTGGGAGCGGTTATTGAAAAGCCTGATCTGTATAAATATCTTTCTGCTTACGACAATCTTTCCATCTTCGCAAAAATGAGCGGTATCAAGGCTTCTCGAGAACTACTGATGCAGCAATTGGAAATGGTGGGACTTGCAGACAGAGCGAAAGGTAAGGTAGAAACTTTCAGTCAGGGTATGAAACAGCGTTTAGGCATTGCCGTTGCTTTGGTGCACAATCCTGATCTGATTATTTTAGATGAGCCGACCAATGGATTGGATCCTCAGGGAATCGCTGATATCAGAAATCTTATTCTTCGACTGAGTCGAGAGATGGGCAAAACAATACTGATCTCCTCGCATCTGTTGAGTGAAATTGAATTAATCGCTAACCGGATGATTATTTTGCACAAAGGAAAAAAAATGGTGGAGGGTAAGGTGTCAGAATTGTTAGACCCCGCACATTCAATGATTCAATTAGAAACCACCAATGATCAACTTGCCAAAGAAAAGCTTTTACAATCTAAGTGGGCCGATGCTTTGCAAGAAGGAAAATCCATTCGGCTCTTAATGAATAAGCAAGCCGTTCCTCAATTAATTAGCGATTTGGTAGGCTTGGATGTATCTATACTTTCTATTAATTCCAGCCATTCATTGGAGAATTATTTTTTATCACTTACAACTATGTCGGGCCATGTGGAACCTTTTGCAAATTGAGCTATTTAAAATTTCAAAGCGGCCACGTACCTACATCGCCTTTGCCGCTATCGCCGCCATTGTATTTATTTTTCAGTTTGCATTTAAAGCAGATGGACAGAGTTATATGAACCTCATGTTGCAAAGTGTGAAGGATAGCTTTGAGTTTGAAAGAACAAAAGCTATCAATGGATATTTCATGTGCTACATTATTCTTAATACTTTGTTAGTGCAGTTACCCATACTAGTTGCATTGATAGCTGCCGATTCTATTTCAGGCGAAGCCAATATGGGCACCCTTCGACTACTGATTACAAAACCTATCAGTCGGACTCAATTGATAATTGTGAAATTTGCTGCTGCTACTATTTTTACCATTTTACTTTTAGTGTGGATGGCAATTACGTCGCTATTTTTTAGTCTCTTTATTTTTGGTGCCGACGATATGCTCATCTTTAGATCCAAGGGCGATGAGTCACAAATATTATTGATTTCAAAAGATGATGTGATGTGGCGCTACTTGGCTGCATTTGCTTATGCTACCGTTGCACTAACAGTAATTGTAGCACTCTCCTTGTTCTTATCCATTTTTGCAGACAATTCAATCGGCCCCATTATCGCAACGGTTTGTATTGTGCTAGTATGCACGATCATCTCTAATATCAATGTGCCAATTATTGATAAAAATGTAAGACCATTTTTATTTACTTCCTACTTGGTAGGATGGAAGGGTTTTTTTTATATCGCTACTACCGATGATGGAATACCCATAAAAGGAAGTATAGAAAATTGGTCCGCCATCAGAAATAGCCTATCCATCTTGCTATTGCATATTGGTGTGTTGTTGGGAGCTTCCGTTTTTGTTTTCAGAAAAAAAGATATTTTATCCTAAAAAATATGCGAATGAATTTATTAAGATTTGGTTTAGTGCTGATAGCAATGGTTTCAACATTTGTAGTCAAAGCCCAAGAAAATGCAGCGGCATTGATAAAAAAAGTGGGTGCCAAAATTGAGCTTGTCAATAATTATACCGCAGAGGGTAAAATGAAAACCTATGTTGCCTTTTTAAAGGTTCCGGTTTCAGCAGTCAAAATTTATTATAAAAAACCGAATCAACTGAAAATAAAAAATGAAAGAGGAATTTCTTTTGTCCCCAAAGGTGCGGTAAGCATCAACCTTAGTAGTATTATCAATGGAGAAAAATATACCACTTTGGATGCAGGCATCGATAAAATAGGCAACACCTCAGTGAGAGTGGTGAAACTATTACCAATGGACGACAATGCAGACATTGTACTTTCTACTATTTATATTGACGAAGCAAATCTGGTTATTAAAAAAGCAAAAACCACCACTCGCGAAAATGGTAGTTACCAATTGGATATGACTTATGGAAAATATTCATCCTACGGACTTCCAGATAAAATCATTTTCACCTTTAACACCAAGGAATATAAGCTTCCAAAGGGCATCACATTTGATTTTGATGATGGAGAAGCAGCAAAGAAAAGTATTCCCAAAGGCTTGAATAAAAACCAAGGAAGGGCCGAAATTACTTTTGATTCCTACATTATTAACAAAGGAGTTAGTGATGGGGTGTTTTAATCTAGCTAATAGATAGTCGATTCTCAGAAAGTTTTAAGCGACTATTCGA
Organism: Chitinophagaceae bacterium; assembly: GCA_947380605.1. Classification (GTDB taxonomy): domain Bacteria; phylum Bacteroidota; class Bacteroidia; order Chitinophagales; family Chitinophagaceae; genus Ferruginibacter. The sequence continues at coordinate 2,314 of CANCRO010000126.1, read as the reverse complement.
TAGGGCTTTTGGTTAAGATGAAGTTAACAATTTGTGCTTGAAATTCCATCCGGAATAGAGTGCTTTTACTTTTTTGCCTTGATGCAAAAAAGTAACAAAAAAGATCAATCCGCCGCGGCGGACTAAAATCAAGGAACTCGCCAGAAGAGTATGTTTCTTTAAAGTGCGCTCATCCGCCGCAGCGGATTGATTTTTTAACAGCTGACATTTAAAATTTCTAGCACTTTTTTTTCGAGGGCGTCTAATAGTTAGTGTGTTAATTTTCCAATACCTTAATTACAATACTTTAAGTTAAGAAGTTGTATTTTTACTCCTCAATACATAAAATATTTATGAGTTTAGCAATTGGAAATAAACCTGTCATTGGCATATCCTGTGGAGATCTTAATGGCGTTGGCCTTGAAATTATCATTAAAACCATCAGCGATACCCGTTTGTTGGAAATATGTACCCCCGTATTGTTTGCTAGCAATAAAGCAGTCAATTTTTATCGCAAGGCACTTCCTGAAATAAATTTCAATTTTTCAAGTATCAAAGAAGCCAATCGAATCAATCACAAACAAATCAACTTATTTACTTGCTGGGAAGAAGAGGTGGCCATAACCCCAGGTGAATTAACGGAAGATGGAGGAAAATATGCAGTAATGAGTTTGGTGACAGCTGCTCAAGCGCTCAAAGAGGGTCATATTGATGGACTAGTCACGGCGCCGATTCATAAAAAAAATACTCAATCAGAGAAATTTAATTTTACTGGCCATACGCCTTATCTAAAAAATCTTTTTGGAGTAGCTGATGTCGCAATGTTTATGATTGCCGATAATATGAGAGTCGCGGTTCTTACCGAGCATGTGTCTGTTAAAGAAGTGACTGGTTTCATTACCAGAGCGAGCATTTTAAGTAAACTTCAAATCATTAATAACTCTTTGAAAAAAGATTTTGGAATTGACAAACCAAAAATTGCTGTGTTAGGACTCAATCCACATGCAGGAGACGAGGGACTGATTGGAAAGGAAGAAGAAGAGGTTATTAAGCCAGCGATTAAAGATGCAAAGCAAAAAGATATTTTTTGTTTTGGCCCCTATAGCGCCGATGCTTTTTTTGCAAGAGGCAGTCATGAAAAATTTGATGCTGTATTAGCAATGTACCACGATCAAGGATTGATACCATTTAAGTCACTTGCCTTTGGTGAAGGAGTGAATTATACGGCGGGTCTTTCAGCAGTTCGCACTTCACCTGACCATGGTGTTGCTTTTGATATTGCAGGCAAAGGGATTGCAGATGAAAGTTCTTTTAGAGAAGCAATTTTTAAATGCATCGACATCATCAATGGAAGAAACGAATATGAAGCACAAAGATCAAATCCACTAAAAAAAATCAGCAAAGGAATTGTTGCCAATGCAGTAGATCAGAAAATAACGGATGTGCCTGAATAAAAATCAATCCACCGCGACGGCACTCCCTTTAAGGTAAAACAGTCTTTCAATTTCGCAATAATAGATAGTCGATCCTTTGTTTGACGCCCTCGAATAAAAAGTGCTAGAAATATTAAATATCAGACGTTAAAAAATCAAGGCTGTTTGAGCGAGCAGGTCCTTTAAAGCAACTTACTCTACCCGCGAGTTCCTTGATTTTAGGCTGATATTTAATATTTCAGCCTTTTTATTCGCAGGATTGATCTTTTTTGTTACTTTTTTGCATCAAGGCAAAAAAGTAAAAGCACTCTATTCCAGAAAAAATCCAACCACTATCTATCTAATTAATCAGTTTTACAAAAAATCAAGACGAAAAAACTATTACCCATTGTCAATTGACCATTTACAATGGCCAATTGACCAAATCTTCTACATACTTTTGCAATCATGTTTAAAATAAAAAAATCATTAGGTCAGCATTTTCTCAAAGACGAAGTCGTCATCCAGAAAATAATAGACGCATTGGCCCAAGACCCATATAACAATTTGTTAGAAGTAGGTCCAGGTGGAGGTGCCTTAACCAAGCACCTGATAAAAATTCCTGACATCGATTTTAAAGCCGTGGAGTTGGACGATGAAAAAATCGCTTATCTAACAAAAACCTATCCTCAGCTAAAAGGAAAGATCATTGGACAAAGTTTTTTAGATATAGAAGCCCCTTTTGAAGAGCCGTTTACTGTGATTGGAAATTTTCCTTACAATATTTCTACGCAAATTTTATTTAAGGTGTTGGATTGGAAAGAACAAGTACCGGTGGTGATAGGTATGTTTCAAAAAGAAGTAGCACAAAGGGCAGCCTCCAAAGAAGGCAGTAAGGTTTATGGTGTACTGAGTGTATTGAT
>CANCRO010000125.1 GCA_947380605.1 Chitinophagaceae bacterium | reverse complement strand
GCAATTTTTTTACTATACAAAATTTTTTGAAAATAGTCCTTTTCAGTTACTAATTCTATTGATAAGATTATTATTGCAGTCAAACAAAATACAAATGTCAAGGGCCCAAATAAATGATAATAAAGACTTTTTTCTACATCCCCTTTATACAAAAAAATTAATGATTTAGTGATGCCGCAACCTGGACAAGGAAAGCCTGTTAACAATTTAAAGGGACATAATGATTGTTCTGTTTCAATAGACCGATTGGCCGATTGAAGCATTACATAAAAAGGAAATGCCAGTGTCAATAAGGCACCGGCAATTCCTAATATTTTACGAAACCGCTTTGGGTTAGTTATATAATTTGTTGATATCACCTTGTACAATCATTGCTGCAACCATAGGAAATAAGAAACCAAGAATAATCAAAAGTGTTGACTGGTCTTTCCCAACTTCTCCAGTTTTCTCATATACTTTTGGCAAACCTTCTTTACCGGCTAAATAATAAAAATACAAGTTGATCGGCATGCAACATCCCGCAAATATTGCGATAGGTTGTGAAATAATCTCTTTTTCTGCTACGGCATTTAATACTTGTGCAGCTTTAATATTCCAATAAATTAAATACAAACCGCAGGTGATGAGGCCAAGTAGCAATACAACAACTGGCTCATTTTTGAATTGTGGAATTGGTTGTGACATTTTAGTTTCTTTTGGTTTTAAGGATTTGGCTTTTTAATTAGCCCCGTTTTTTAAAGTGGTTGCTGATCTCCACTACTCATTACAAGATAATGAATTTGATAAAAATAAGTGCTTTTTCTAAAAATTATTTATCCAATAGCTAAAACAAGTAGGTGCTTAAACCGAAAAGCAATCGAACAAAATAACCTTACATGTTTTAAATTTATTATATATACTTTCGACGCATTGAACTAAACTGGATTTTTTAATTTTCCCGAATTGGTATCTGATAAGAGTGGTTATGTAATTGTTATGGTAAGCCTCCGCAAAAGTTAATGTAAAAAATAATCATACTTTTAACGAAATGATATAAAATATGAAATACCTATCTATTCTTTTATTTTGCTTGAGTTCACTTTATTCAAAAAGTATTTTCTCCCAATCAGTATTTATAACCAAACCCTATCTGCAAATAGGATATGAAGGGAGTCCAAATAAATTGTCTTTATTATGGCACACTGCAGATACCACGAGCGATTGGAGGGTAGAAGTAAAATTGAATACTGCTTGGGTAAGAAGTCCCAAAATTTATTTTAATAGAGTGTTTATAAAAAATTATTCCCCTTTTGTAGTTTACCACGCTTCGCTCCAAAATTTACCAAATGGAAAAGAAGTGAGTTATAGAGTCCTTAAAAATAAAGTAACTGTATTTGAATCTTTAGCGCATACTCCCAAATCAAAAAATCAAAATTATAAATTCGTTGTCGCTGGAGATATTGGCGCACTGACTAAAAACCAAAAGAAATTAGCCAACATAATGTATGATTTGAATCCAGATTTTGTAGCTGTTCCTGGAGATATTGTTTACGGTCATGGACTAGCAAATGAATACTCCACCAAATTTTGGCCCATTTATAATGCTGATAACAACGACTCAACTGGAGCACCTCTTTTAAGAACCATTCCATTTATGGCATCTGTTGGTAATCATGATGCCAATGATAGGGACATGGATAAAACCCCTGACGCTTTAGCCTACTATTATTTTTGGGAACAACCTTTAAATGGACCCTATGCTAAAGAAGGTAGTGCCCTTTTGCCGATATTAAAAGGTAGTGAAACTAATAGAAATGCATTTTACGAGGCTGCAAAAAATGCTTATCCAAAAATGACTAATTTTTCATACGATTATGGTAATGCGCATTGGACAGTCATAGATGCTGACTCCTATGTTGACTGGACAAATAAAGAATTGCAAAATTGGATTATACAGGATTTAAAAAAATCAGCAAAAGCAACTTGGCATTTCGTAATGTTTCATCAACCAGGATTCAACTCATCGAAAGCACATTTTGAAGAACAGCACATGAGACTTTTATCGCCAATATTTGAGGCGGGAAAAGTAGATGTGGTTTTTAATGGACATGTACATAATTACCAAAGATCTTTTCCATTAACCTTTATTCCAGATACAATAGACGAGTCAGGCGCGAGAGTAAAAATAAAAATAGATGGTAAATTAAATGGTAAATGGACTTTAGATAAAAACTTTGATGGTAGCAAGAATAAGAAGCCGAAGGGAATTGTTTACATCGTTACGGGTGCTGGCGGACAGCGTTTGTATAATTACGAACAAACTAATTTGCCTAACAGTTGGCAACCTTTCACCGATAAGTTTTTCTCTACCGATAATACCATCAGTTTTATTGAAATGGATAAAAATAAATTTCAATTCAAACAAATTAATACCAACGGTGAAACAGTGGATTCTTTTACAATAGAAAAATAAGAAGCAAACGATTCTCTCAATATTCATTTGACTTCATCTAAAGAAGTATTAAATTTTGGCTAGTTTCTATTTATAAATACTTGAGCATAATTGCCTTGAGTAACTACCAGTTTATTTTAAGAATTAAGCTATAATAAATCGAAATGTTTAACGAACACTTACATATTATAAATTTTGAAGGGGAAGCCATCTACTATGGACCCATATTTAGTCCTGAGCAGTGTGCCGCTTTTTTTGATGATTTATTAAAAGGTATTGAATGGAAAAATGAGGAAATTATAATTTTTGGAAAAGCGATCATTAGTAAAAGAAAAGTCGCATTTTATGGAGATGATGCTGTAGAATATACTTATTCCAATAAAACTAAAAAAGGACTAGTTTGGACAGACCACTTATTAAAAATAAAAAGCTTAGTGGAAAGCCATACACAAGTCAATTATAATGGCTGCTTATTAAACTTGTATCATGATGGAAATGAAGGAATGGGATGGCATAGTGATGGTGAAAAAGAAATCCTGACGAATAGTTCCATTGCTTCAATTAGTCTAGGTATTGACAGAAAGTTTTCATTTAAAAACAAATCATCAAAAGAAACCGTTTCTATCCAACTTGAAAATGGCTCATTGCTAGAAATGAAGGGTGCCATTCAAAAACACTGGCTGCATGCATTACCAAAATCTAAAAAAATCACTAAGCCAAGAATCAATTTAACCTTTAGACAATTTGTAAACTAAGCAAGCAAGAGATTACCGTATTTATTTATTACCAAATTTCTCTTCTATCAATTTACGTTTTGTCCAACACTCATCTAAAGGACCTCCTGTTGATTTTTGCCCTTTATGTCTCCAATCACCACCCAGTATCGAATAAGTAAACTCCACGGACTTGCCAACGCTTTGAGCTGTTTTAGTAAAGTACTCTATATTTTCAATATACTTTCCATTTACAGCAGTCTGCGTTCCGCCCCCAGCATCAAAAAATTTCCTTGTAACCACATTATAACTTATCCACTGAAAATGTTTTCCTGAAATAATTTTCATAGTACGTCGCGGAAGAAATGGATTAGGTCTTCTCGATACTACATCATTAGAATAATTGCCACTAATAATCCAAGCTCCAAATAAATCTCCAGAGATCCCATCATCCAATTTTGTTAAATCATTTAATAACTTTCCCAAAGACAAGTGGCCATTTTTTTTAAGGGCTAAAGAAAGTTCAGCATTCGTATTTACCAATGAACTGTCAAGCGAATGCCACTCATATGATAACTGCAATTTTTTTTTATTTAAAGTATAGGTACCTCCCCAACTAAAATTAAACTTTTTATCTACTAAGCTATAATTAGCAACACTGATAACATTATCAGTAAAGATGACTAGGGTCTTTATGTTATTTTCCTCTTTACCCCATGCTCCCATTATATTGACTGAACTTTGCCCCTGCACGTTATGTGATACTGCCAATAAAGTAGCCAATAGTAAGATGAAAAGATTTTTCATTATAAAATTTTTTGTGCTCTTATAGTAAAATAATTAATTCTTAATTTCAGTAATTTACTTTTTAACCGAAGCCGCTTTTTCAGCAACCATCGTCAACACCGCCGTGTCACTCCACTCCTGGCAATGGCCAGCCATAGCAGTAAAAGATATCTTAGCATCTGATTTTGGGTTATCCGTCTTGTCTATAAACATTTTTAAAAACCTGGTGGCTACATTGGAGTAAAGTCCATCCATATCCCCCGTCCATATCCATATCTTACCCTGAAGTTTTGGTCCCAAGACAGACCAGTTTTTTTCAAGTATCTTTTTTAAGTCATACTTCTCCCATTGTTTTGCAATCGTGTGATCTATTTTTCCTGTTACAGGATCAAACATTAAAGAGGGAAGCCCGTCTTTTCCCTTTGGACCAAACACTGCATTGTAGGCGCCAAACTGTCCACCTGAAACCCGATAATCATTCGTCCAACTATTTACATTTTCACCTTTAATCCAATCTAACATTGAAAAAGTTGGTTCTCCATAAATACTCCTTCTGCCTGGTTGTAAATAACCAAAACGATTATAAAATATGGTAGAGTCCTGATAAATATCTATTAGTCCATAGTGTCCAAAATCAACTGGGTCGGGACTATACGACCAAGTGCCATCAAAAAAATCTGGATAAAGCACCTGCAATCCAAATGCTACCCAGCCGCCTGTAGACATTCCAGTTAGGTACCGTTTTTTAGATGCTGGATTATATTTTACCAAGTTTTCAATTGCAGGAATCAACTCTTCTGTCAAAGCCTTTCCGCAAGGACCATTGTTTTCTGAATCTACTTGATAAGTATCACCATAAGGTCCCTGCGAATCTAGATACACATAAATAACTTGAGGCGCAGATTTTGAAAACCACCAATCAGTAAAGGTTTTGTCTTTCAAATGTGAATTAATAGCAGTATATCTTCCATTCAATCCTGGTGCACGATAACATATAGGATAGGTTTGTCCCGGATTATCATAATAACTAGCAGGCAGCAAAATAGCCGCTTTTAACAATCTTGGTCGACCTGAAAATTCAGTCAGTAGCTTACTTTGAATTACCACTGATTTTGCAAATTTATTTTCAATAATTGTAGCAGCAGGAATTATCGCTTTCAATGTAAAGTTTAATTTTATTTCTTTCGATAGATTAAATGAATCCACCTGACTATATAAATTGCCTTCTACATTTTCATTGCCATCATTTTTATTCTGCTTATACACAAGTTGGCAATAATATTTTTCTGAAAGGTGTCCTGACAACTCGTCTAATTCATTACTCAGCACATTTTTATTTTTAGTATCCAACAAAAAAGACTGAGTTGGATTCCAATCTAAGGGAGTTACTCCAATGGTGATTTCGGATTTACTTCTAGGGTCTTTTTCACGCTGTTTAGTTAGATGAAGCAATAGTCGGCCTCCTTTTTGAAATGACTGTTGCATTTCAGGAGTAATATTAATTTTTGCTTGCAGAGACGGAATCTTTTGCGCCCAAGTTATGAATGATGATAGGCATAAGGCTGCTGCCAGAAATAGTTGTGTTCGTCTGTTCATATTAAAGGCTACTTTTTTT
>CANCRO010000124.1 GCA_947380605.1 Chitinophagaceae bacterium | reverse complement strand
ACTTACCAAGGAGGGATAGTTTTTTATTTAAATGGAAACGGCAAACATGGTCTGATTGTTTCAAATGAAAATATTGATAAAGAAAAAGTAGATTGGGATAATCAAACTAATAAAGATATTAATAAAACGAAAACTGAAATGGGTTCAGGAGCTGCCAACACAAACGCCATTATAAATGTTTACAATAATTCGAATTACGCTGCAAATATTTGTAAAAAATACAATGGTGGAGGATTTAGTGATTGGTATTTACCCAGTTTAGATGAATTAAAATTAATCTACGAAAATGTAGGGCCATCCAGCAAATTAAAAAATATAGGAAATTTTAATAACGATATGATGGCCTCTTACTGGACCTCTTCTGAAAGCCCTAACCAAAGTAGTTTTGGAGGTAAATATGCTTGGGTTATTTTTTTTAATGATGGTACAGCTCAGGAAACCACTAAAAATAACGCAAGTTTTGTACGTGCTATTCGAGCATTCTAATCAATTAAAATCTTCTTCAAAAACAACTCTTTATCACTGTAAATGTAGACCCTATTTATTGGGTCTATAAAGGATTGCTTTACTTAAAAATTTCCGTTTTTTTAGATTACAATTTAATTTTATTGTTTAGATTGTACCTTATTAAGAAATAATTACTTCTTAATAAGGTAAGTTTCACCAATTAAAATATTATCACATGGATATTATTCATGCCATTTTTGAGCAAGTAAGAAGATTTTTTGGAATGAGTGGTTTAATTGAAATTATTAAATCAGGTCACTACGAAGCGCTACTTACTTACAAGGGCATTACCAGTGCACTCCGACCTTTATTGCAAATTGTTTTAATGCTAGAATTAATAAGAGGATTATTGTACCGCAAGTTTAAAGTGATCAATTATAAAATTCCATTTTATGCCTATGTATTCAATTCAATAATAGGAAGGTATATCTCCATTGGTATGACAGTAATTATGATTGGTCTACTAGAAAAATATGCCATTATTCATATCACTTTCACTTGGTACTGGTTTATATACGGATACATCGTTTGGGAGTTTGCACATTTCATGTACCATTTCTTAGCGCATAAAGTACGCTTATTTTGGTGTTTACATTCTACTCATCATGCCCCTGAAAATATGAGTTTGGGGATTTCTTATGCCCACTTTTTTTTAGAAGGGCCTTATGCTGATATCATTCGAGTTTCCATCTGCATTCTAGCGGGAGTGCCGCCGCCTATGTTATTTGTAATCACCTTTATCGATGGTTTCTGGGGATCTTTTATACATATTGGAGATACCATGATAAAAGATGCAAGATTTGGGGTGATAGGAAAAATCATTTTAACACCTTCCCATCATCGTGTTCATCATGCGAGAAATCCACTTTACATGGACACCAATTATTGTAATCTTTTAAATATTTGGGATAGAGTATTTAAAACCTATCAACCTGAGCTTAAGGAAATTCCTGTAGAATACGGTATCACTAGAACTATTGAACCTAATAATTTTTTAGATGCCTATTTTGGTGAAATCACTTTATTGGCAAAGGATATCTATCATGCTCCTGGTATTATAAATAAAATAAGCTACCTTTTTATGCCTCCAGGTTGGAGTCATACCGGTGATCATAAAACATCCAAGGTAGTGCGAGAACAATTTGTTGCTGCCCAAAATATCGAAACTGTTCAATAAGCTTTGAATAGCTTTTCAAGTGCTGGATAAACTATTTTATCAATTCATGAATTGGCTATGAGCTATTTTATAGAATTGAATTTCCGATTGATTGATAATTACTTAAAAAATTAGTATGCTAAAAAAAATATTTCATAATTTTTTGATTGCCAATGTATGCTTACTTGGCCTTCCTTTTTTTTCAAATGCAGCAAACAACAACTCTTTAATCAAAACCGATCCCAATGGCTCAATTGACCTTTCCGCCGCAGTATTAGTACTTGCTCCTGGAATGACTGGTCCTGAAAAAAAGGCTTCCGAAATGCTGTTGGATGAAATTGAAAAAAGAAGCTGGATTCGTTGGACTATAACAAATCAACTTCCAAAAAATGGAGATAAAGGAGTGGTGTTGGGTCAAATAAAAGAAATCATTCGATCTTTTCCTGCATTGTCAGCCAAACTAAAAGCTGGAGATAATCATAAGGCAGAAGGTTATCAAATCGTAACGCTTGAATCTGGGTTGGTAATTGTTGCAGGAAACGATGCAAGAGGTGTTCTTTATGGTGCTGGTCGTTTACTGCGTCTTATGGACTATTCAAGAGAAAAGATATCACTGCCTACTGCCATAAATATTTCCACATCCCCAAGTTATCCGTTAAGAGGCCATCAACTGGGATATCGTCCTAAAACAAATTCTTATGATGGTTGGTCTGTATCGATGTGGGAGCAATACATTCGTGACTTAGTAATTTTTGGCACCAATGCAATTGAATTACTTCCTCCCATAACAGATGATGATACTGACAGTCCAAATTTTCCGATGGATCCGATGAAAATGATGATTAAAATGTCGGGACTTGCAAAGGCTTATGGAATTGAATGTTGGATATGGTACCCTGCAATGGATAAAGATTATGGAGATAAAGCTACTGTCAATAAAGCATTGAAAGAATGGGGCGATGTACTAAAACAACTTCCTCAAGTAGATGCAGTATTCGTTCCGGGTGGTGATCCTGGACATACTTCTCCTAAAAATTTATTTCCTTTGCTGGAGAAGCAAACTGCTCAACTTAAAAAACTACACCCCGGAGCAAAAATGTGGATGTCGCCCCAAGGATTTAATGCTCCTTGGATGGAAGACTTCTATACTATCATGCGAACGGAACCCTCTTGGTTAGAAGGAATTGTATTTGGTCCACAGCAATTTGAAAGTCTGGATGATTTGCGAACGAAAATTCCAAAGCGATTCAAGATGCGTTTTTATCCAGACATTACGCATTCCGCCTGGGCGCAATATCCTGTTCCCGAATGGGACTTTGCATTTGCAGCTACCCTTAACCGTGAGCCAATCAACCCAAGACCCGTCGATGAAGCGGCAGTATTTAAAAGGGTACAACCGATTGCTGAACATGGATTCATCACTTATTCTGAAGGATGTAATGATGATGTAAATAAAATAATCTGGAGTAGTTTAGGTTGGGATCCTAACGCTAGTGTTGAAAATATTTTATTGGATTACAGTCGATATTTTATCGGATCAAAAGTGGGAGAATCTTTTTCAAAAGGACTTTTTAATTTAGAAAAAAATTGGAGGGGTCCGTTAGCTGAAAATCAAGGCGTTCAAAATACCCTAACACAATTTCAAGAACTCGAGCGAAAAGCTACTCCATCGATGTTACAAAACTGGCGTTTTCAGCAAGCTTTGTATCGTGCCTATTATGATGCTACAGATCGTAGTCGTCTTTTACAAGAAACGGCTCAGGAAGAAAAAGCTTTAGAACATCTTCGCAATGCCTCATCCACAGGAAGCTTACAAGCCATATCAAATGCATCCATTGCTTTGGCAAAACCTGATGTACTTGAAGGAGCTCAAACACGTGCTCGTGTTTTCGAATTAGCAGAAGCTTTATTTCAAAGTATTCATATGCAGCTAAGTGTATCAAAGTACAAGGCGATAGGAATTAGAAGAGGAGCAAATCTAGATTTGATTGATTTTCCTTTAAACAATGCACCATGGCTACTAAAAAGATTTTCCGAAATTAAGGCGCTTACTAATGAACCGGAGCGACTAGCGAAAATAGATGCAATAGTAAACTGGAGTAATCCAGGTAAAGGTGGCTTCTATGATGATTTAGGTAAAGCAGGTGCTCAGCCTCATCTAGTAAAAGGGGCTACTTATGCAGAAGACCCTGCAATGCAAAGAGCACCCGCTTCAGGCATGGTAGTAAAATCTCGTACTCATGATGCGCGTATTTCATCTTGTACCTATGCAGAAACAATTCATGATTATCCTTTAGAAATGTTTTATCCAACGCTTGATAAAAATACCTCTTATCGATTGCGTATTGTATATGGTCCAGAAGGTGCAGGTAATATTAAACTCGTAGCCAATGACAATATTGAGATTCATCCAATGCGTCCAAAAGACATGAACTATCAACCATTAGATTTTGATATTCCTACAGAAGCCACTAAGACAGGATCATTAAAACTCAAATGGAATAGACCTCCCGGAATCGGTGGAAGCGGCAGAGGCACTCAAGTTGCAGAAGTATGGTTGATGCCAATTACTAAATGATACTATAGAAAAAAATTTCAATCAAAACATCATTTCCCTTACAACTTAAAGTGGTATGCTTAATTTAAATTAAGGATACTACTTTTCCTGTTTTTACTGATTCATCACAAGCAAAAGCTATTCGCAAACTATTAACGGCATCTTCAGCATGATCAGTCAGATCAAGATCTTCTATAATTGATTTTAGAAAATACCTTTGTTCACGATTACATAACTCTTGGTGATCTGGCTCATCTTCTAAATTTATCCAAGTATCTGGTCTAGAAAACTTTTCATTTTTATCAAGATCGGCATGATGAAATCGCAAGGATTCTGTTTTGGTATGCGCTTCAATCGAAGAAGATTTTCCAGCAGCGCCCGCTTCTTTAGCTACTATAGAAACAGATCCTTTAGGACCAAAAACATCTTTCACAAAAAATGCTGTTTCACTAATCATCGGCCCCCAACCAGCTTCGTACCATCCTACAGAACCATCTTCAAACCGAATCTGCAACTGGCCATAATTATAATTACCCTCAGGAATTTCTTCAGTAAGTCTAGCACCAATTGCATAAACTTGAACCGGCTTTGAGCGTGTCATCTGACACATTACATCAATATAATGTACGCCACAATCAACGATCGGACTTAAGCTATTCATCAGGTTACGATGAAGCGTCCACATACTTCCATCACTCTGCTGATTTAAATTCATTCGCATTACCAACGGTTTACCAAGCTCTCTTGTTAATTCAATAAAACGTTCCCAAGAAGGATGATGACGAAGGATATAACCGACTACTAATTTTTTATTTGCTTTTTTAGCAGCAAGTGCTAAACGCTCAGCTGCTTCAACAGTGTGAGCTAAAGGTTTTTCTATAAATACATGACATCCATTTTCGAATGCTTTCATTGCAAAACTTTCATGCGTATCTGGATAGGTTGAAATACATACTGCATCTGGCTTTGTCGATTTCATAGCTTCATCCATGTCGGTAAACAATGGATAACGATTGTCTAATTTGGTATTTAATATTTCTTTTGAAATTCCCCTAGCAACTAGTCCGCAGATTTCGAAACCTTCAATGTTATGATAGGCAATCGCATGAGAAGAACCCATATTACCACAACCCACTACCAAGATTCGAATATCTTTTTTTTGATTTTGCATAATTTTAAATTTTTTAGACTATCTCCTGACAATTATAATTTCAATTCAACAATTCTTTGTGAAATCAAATGGCCTTATTTCTATTTTCTTAATTTAAAGATAGGTTTTTATTTTATTTCCACTATCTGATGGATAGGTAAGGTTGGAACAATAATTTCTGTTCTGCCATTTACATATTTAAAACTCAAAGCCGTCGCTCCTGGCTGTAGCAATACGGATTGAGGTTTTGTTTTTGTTGAAACCGATAAACTCAGATTATATAAAGGTGTAATCTCATCCAATCCCTTTACATTATCATTGGCATGATTGCCAGAAGTATTGATTAACTGAATCAATATTTTT
>CANCRO010000123.1 GCA_947380605.1 Chitinophagaceae bacterium | reverse complement strand
AAAAAAAAACTCCTTTCAAGGGTATTTTCTTTTGGATTGCAAAAATAGGGTAAAAACATTTAGCCCCAAAGTTTTTTAAAATCTTTTGCCCAATAGTTATACAATTTTATTAAGATAATTGATAAACAGCCGATGAAGTCACTTATTTTTGCTATTAATTTATCATATGAGTGATTTTTTTAAAAATAAAGTAATTGCCATTACAGGGGGAAGTGAAGGAATTGGAAAGGCATTAGTTGACGCCCTAATCCCTTTAGGTGCCAAAATTGCTACCTGTGGCCGTAACCAAGATAAATTATATAGCCTTCAGGTTCAATATTCCAATCATCTACTCCATACCATGGTGGCAGATGTTAGTAGATATGCGGATTGCAAAAATTTTATAGACTCTACCATTGCTACTTTTGGTGGCATCGATATCCTTATTAATAATGCGGGAATTAGCATGAGGGCTCAACTCAAAGACGCAGAAGTGGATGTAATCAAAAAAGTAATGGACGTCAATTTTTTCGGTACGGTTTATTGCACCAAACTAGCCCTCGATTCTATTATTGAAAGAAAAGGAACTATTGTAGGGGTTTCCTCCATTGCTGGATATCGTGGCCTTCCCGGTAGAAGTGGATATTCGGCTTCTAAATTTGCAGTCAATGGCTGGTTAGAAGCCATCAGAACAGAATTATTAGAAACCGGAATCAATGTAATGTGGGTGAGCCCAGGTTTTACGCGTAGTAATATCCGTAACGTAGCGCTCAATAGCAAAGGCTTTGCTCAAGGAGAAAGTCCACTCAATGAAAGAGATCTAATGAGCTCTCAGGAATGTGCCAACCATATTATTAAAGCCATTGAAAAAAAGAAAAGAACATTGGTACTTTCATTTAATGGGTTTCAAACTATTTTTATGAATAAATTTTTCCCTTCTCTAACCGACAAACTGGTGAGGAAATTCTTTTATAAAAATGGTGAATTAGTTAAATAGTGTGTTCAATATTATTATAATCCCCTTACTTAAAATATTTATTAAAAGATGCCGATTCTAACACTTACTTCTGATATTGGCCAGCAAGATTTCCTTACTGGTGCAGTAAAAGGACAGTTGTTACAGGCAAGTGATTTGTTCTCATTGGTAGATATCTCTCACCAAATATCACCTTTTAATTATCCTCAAGCAGCCTATGTTTGTAGGAATGCTATAAAAAATTTCCCAGCAGGTACCTTTCACTTAATCTTAGTGAACTTGTTTGACGAAAAGCCGGAACATATGCTAATAGCCGAACATAATGGCCACTATATTGGCTGTGGCGATAACGGCTTGCTGACAATGATATTAGAAGAGATACCTCAAAAAGTAGTCGCACTAAATTTAGAAAAAAGTCAAACAAAAAATACGCTCTATTGTACCACTGTGTTTGCAAAAGCATTTAATGATATTGCCAATGGTAAAACTTTGGATGAAATAGGTGATCCTTCCGTTTCTATTCAAGTAAAAAATCCTTTACGACCATTACTAGGTACCAATTGGATGGAAGGTCAAATTATTTTCATAGACAATTTCGAAAATGTAATTGTAAATATTACCCGTGAAGATTTTGAAGAACAAAGAAAAGGCAGAAGCTTTAAAATTGTTTTTAAAAGAGATGAGGTGATTGAAAAAATATGTGACACCTATGCAGATACTCAAGAAGGTGAAAAATTAGCATTATTTAATTCAGCAGACTATCTTGAAATTGCCATCAACAAAGGAAATGCCGCTGGCCTATTTGGTTTGCAAGGGTTTTCAGAAAAACAAAACCAAGCGCAACATCAATACCTCAATAACCGACTCTTTTACCAAACAGTAAAAGTGTATTTCGAATAACCCTCCTACCTGCTGTAGACTAACTATTCTAAAAAGCAATTCTCATTATCTACAAAACACTTGCTTTAAAAAAATTGCAGTATACCATCTAGCGTTTATCAAAATAATTTAAGATTCGATTTTCTTTCCTCTAGGCAATACGAATTGGATAATGACACTTAATATAATCACTAAGATCACACCAATCAAATTCAACCATAAAAAGGAAACAATATTGAGGTTATAGATGAGTATAATCAATAATTCTGATAAGACCGATGCAATAAAAACCGCATTCCCCCTCACATATTTAATCCAAAAAGCAACTAGAAAAATACCCAATATTACACCGTAGAATAAGGAACCTAAAATATTAACTGCTTCTATCAGACTATTGCCTAGGTTGTAAGCAAACATGGCCACTACGACCGAAAATACACCCCATCCAAAGGTGTACCATTTTGAAATATTATAATCTACGGCCTCAGTACAATTTTTATTAATAAATTTTTTATGAAAATCTACTACCGTGCAGGAGGCGAGGGAATTTAATGCTGCTGCAATACTACCCCATGCTGCCAAAAATATAACAGCAATCAATAGTCCCACCAGCCCCTTGGGCAAATTGTCAATTACAAAACGAAGGAAAATAAAATTAGTGTCATTGGCATCATCACCAGGAATTGCTTTTTTTATTATGGCCTTATAATTGGCACGTAGCTCAGTCATGCCCGCAGAATTACTTTTTTTTATAGCGTAACTATATTGATTTTCTAAAAGAATCAAGGAGTCTTTATAAACCGTTTTCTTTGCTACTATTACTCTTGCTTCATCAAAATAAATCGGCGCCTTATGAAACTGATAAAAAGAAAATACTAAGATTCCCACCAACAAAATAAAAAACTGCATGGGCACTTTCACCAATCCATTGGTTAATAATCCAATCTTACTTTCCTTATCGGACTTTGCAGTAAGGTACCTTCCTACCTGACTTTGATCAGCACCAAAATAACTTAGCGATAAGAAAAATCCTCCCAACAAACCGCTCCAGATATTGTATTTATCTTTCCAATCAAAATTATGATTAGAAAAGCCGGTAGTAATAATATTCATCTTTCCCTTGTTACCTGCCACTTTTATAGCATCTATAAAACCCATTCCTTCGGGGAGCAGGTTAATCACCATATAACCTGCCAAAAACATTCCCGCAATAATGATGATCAGTTGCAATTGTTGTGTATAGGCAACCGCTTTGGCACCTCCAGTGATGGTATAAATAATTAATACGCCTCCCATTACTAAATTGGTATAATAAATATTCCAACCCAAAAGTGAACTCAGTATGATAGAAGGAGCATAAATACTAATTCCAGTAGACAACCCTCGGGAAATCAAAAATAAAGCAGAAGTAAGCGATCTTGTTTTTAAGTCAAACCGATTTTCTAAAAATTCATAAGCGGTATACACTTTTAATTTTCGGAAAACAGGTACAAAGAAAATGCAGATCACAATCATAGCTAATGGTAATCCAAAATAATATTGTACAAATCGCATTCCGTCTGTATAGGCCTGACCGGGGGCACTTAAAAAAGTAACTGCACTTGCTTGCGTACCCATAATACTCAGCAGTACCATATACCAAGGCAAACTACGATTACTTAAAAAGTAACCATCTAAATCCTTGGTGGTACGACTTTTATAAACACCATAAATAATGATGCCGCACAGGGTAGTTATTAATATGATCCAATCAATAGTACTCATTCAATAATTTAGCATTAAAAAAAATTAACCTATTGGAAATAAACAGTAATAAAATAGTAAATCAACATTTGTAATAACAATATGATGGTTACTCCCCAATACCATTTTTTCCAATATGATTTTTCACCTTGCATATAAGTAGCTTAAAAAATTAAATTATTTTTTACCCTTTTCTGGTAATGCAATTAAGTTGGCAAATAAACGATACGCTCCTGGAACTCCTGCAGGAAGTTCCCTAAAAAAAACTAGCCCCGTATAAATAAATCTTCCTTTTCCATAATTAGCAATGATCAAAGATCCGTCCTGCTCTGATTCTGAAGGATCCTTCATACTCAAAATGCGTTGATAAGCAGGGTCTGCACTTTCTGAATTATAAATACTGCGCTCTTGAATCCATCCCTCAAAATCTTTTTCAGAAATTTTATTAGGATAATTAAGTGCTGGATGATTAGGCAATAAGAAATTTACTTTTGCCTCTTCATCTGTAACTCTACTTCGACTAATAGTAAAAGGATAAGGAGAAATATTTGCTTTTACAGATCCAATCTGATTACTGGTATTATATTGACAAAGCAAAATACCGCCTTCCTTTACATAATCCATTAATGCATCATACACACTATTCATCCAGGCATTTGTATTGTAAGCCCTTACCCCTGTTACAATTGCATCGTATGAATGGAGCTTGCCAACTTTAATATCTTTTGGAGAAAGTATCACTACTTGATATCCCATTTCTTGCAATGCCTGAGGCACTTTATCACCTGCTCCTGGTATATAACCCACTAACTTTCCACTAATTTTTATATCAGCAAAAACAGATTTTGTTGTTGCCTCTTTTTGATAAACGATAGAAGGAATATGATCATAATTGATCACTCTTTTATAAGTTTTTGAACTACCTGCATCACCACTATTCAATACAGCCTGAACAGTTGAAACTGCTCCTGACAAATTCTTTTGAGGAAGCTGAACCTCCAAGGAAATAGGTTTATCTTTTGAAAGTGTTTTTAAGGAAAACTCTTTTTGATTTAATAAAGTCCCTTGCTTGTCTTTTACAGTTGCTTGCAATTGAACATCTCTTTGCAAATCGATATTGGGAACTACCTGCAGATCCACATGCAAGGAATCCTTATTCTTTAATAAATAAATATCTTTTTCAAACTTTACATCTGCAATAGGCAGAATCGTAAAAGGCTGATTCAACTCTCCTCTTACTGGATCTGTATATTTATATCTAACTGGCTGTGTGAAAGTGAAAGGAGTCCCTTCAATCGTTACATCAAAAATTACCTGCAGGGGTGAATTTTCTGCCATTCCTATTTTTTGACGATCCGCTACATTAAAACTTCCTTTATCCATTGGCAAAGCCAGCCAATAAGGTTGAGCATTTTTTACGGCTGCATCGCTAAGGAAAATGTTTTTTGCAATCGACTGATTGCTATTTTTATTAAGCGCCCCCAAAGAATAATGTTGATCGCCGATACTTACCCCCATATTACTCAAATTCAAACCCAGTTGATTATTGGCGGTAGCCGTTATTCTAACACTATCCCCCTGAATTCCAAATTGATTGTTGGTGGTAGCCTCCATAAACAAACCACTGGCTGCTTGAATACAATTTTTAATCTCCTTTAATTTCTGAGTTTTCCAATACCCGTCAGTAAGTGATGCAACCAAATTATAAAGATTCACTAATGCTGGTACAGATTTTTCAGGATGTTCAGCAGAAAAACTAGCGGCTATATTAACAGAAAGCGTTGATAAATTATTTTTGTTTAACCTATCCCAATTGGTGGTAATGCCATCCATCAAATCATTGACAGGTTGTTCACCTTTGATGGTGGTGAAATATTCAGTCACCGTTCCTCTTTGTGCCGACACACCAAATCCCTGACTTTTATGTTGACTTCTACTCAGCGCGGCGATTTCGCCATATCCTTTTCCTAGTAGCGGGTTATACATACCCACATCGATTTTAAACTGGTCTTCACTTTGCGTATTACCACTTCCAAAATTAAAAGTATTCCAAAGCAATCTTTTGGCTTGCCAAATGCTTACCCCCTGTGATAACTGTTCTGGAAATTTGGTTGGATCTGCCGCTGCATCAAAAGCCTCACGGGCAAGGATACCCGAAGCAGCATGATGACCATGACCTGCCCTACTATCTTCTGGAAAACG
>CANCRO010000122.1 GCA_947380605.1 Chitinophagaceae bacterium | reverse complement strand
AAAAATGCTTTTCTTGGAGCACCCCAAAAATTTCGAAAATCATTTTCACCATAAGGGGCACAAGAATAAGGAGTCCTAATTAATAGAATAGGATGTTTTTCACTTTTGTCTTTGGGAGCATAAATGGTTGTAAAAAGTTTTATTCCATCGCGCATTGGAATCATCACTTCTTTTTTAGTGTAGTTATTGGCAATCCAAATAGAGTCTGCATTTTGTGCAAATGATACAAAGGGAATAAATAAAAATAGGAGTAGGTATCTTGTTCTCATGTTATTAATTTTATTTTGACCAAATTACATCAATATTAAATCATTTGAACATTTTGCTTTGCAGATGATAAATTTGGTGCTGGTTTAATCACAGAAAAAAAATCAAGACTATTTTCTGATGTATTCTTTTCATCTCGTCGCTTTCCGAAAAGTATAATCAAACAAAAACCCTGTATAGATTACTATACAGGGTTTTTGTTAAAATCAACTGAAGTAAAACGGTTATTATTTCGGTCCTAAATATCCAGGATTTTGTTTAATTGAACCATTACTATTGTCTATTTGCTTTTGTGGGTAAGGCAATAAACGATTCGTTGCTTCTGTATAAGTTCTTGCTGGTTTATAACTTCCTTCAGCAGGTAATGAATTGTACACAGACGCTGCTAAGCCCCAACGAACAAGATCAAAATGGCGATCACCTCCTTCAAAGGCCAATTCCATTCTACGCTCATACATTAAGTTAGCGAAGGTAGGTGCAGCAATAGGTGCTAAACCAGCACGCTGACGAACTTTATTAAAATGAGTTGCTGCAGCGGCTACACCAGAAGAAGTACCTGGACCACCGCCATTTAAATTCATAATTGCTTCTGTTGCGATTAATAATATATCAGCATAACGTAAGGCAGGTACATTTAAACCTGCTGCCCAGCCTACATACTCGTCTTTGTAGGGAGCATTGTATTTTACACAAACGATTTCTGATTTATTATTAGGTGCAATCAATACGTCTGTTGAACCGTTATAAGTAATCACATCTACTCCGCGTTTTGCAACAGTAGCAGCTTTTCTTAAGTCGCCAGCTTGATAGGCAGCATAGAAAGCGTTGGTAGCACTTACTAATCTCCAGCCTTCTCCCATTGGCTCAGGATGAGTTCCACCCCAAACATTATTTGGCAACATTAATACAGGAGTAATAGGGTACTCATCTAGTCTTGCACCTAATCCAAATAAAATTTCGCTATCATGCTCATGTTCGATAGTAAAAATATCTGCATAATTTGTAGTAAGCGTATGTTTCCCTGAACTAATTACAGTTTCAGCAGCTGTTTTTGCATCAGCCCATTTTTTCTCATAAGCATATACTTTAGCTAACAAACCCCAAGCAGCACCTAAACCAGGACGACCTTCTTCATGCTCCCAAACTAATTGTGATGTTGCTTCCTTTAAACCTTTTTCAATTTCAGCCCAAGTATCCGCTTCTGTTTTTCTAACTAATGAAGCAGCTGGATTTTTTGAATCGTAAATTGGAAGACCACCATAACGAACAGCTAGTTCAAAGTATGCTAAGCTCTTTAAGAAGTTAGCTTCTCCTAATACTCTTTTCTTTTGAGTAGCCTCCATTGTAATGCTAGGTACATAATTTAAAACGTCAGTGGCTCTTTTAATGGTTTTGTAATAAGACACATAACTATTATGACTTAAATCTCCTTCGTTATTTTGCGTAGCACGAAATTCTGCCATCGCAACGTAATCTCCATAAGGATCCTGCATATAACCATTATCGCCAAAAGCTTCTATAGCGCACCATTCTTCTCCTCCAAGCGCTTCTTCGTCTTGCAATGGAGTGTATGCGCCGGCTAATGCAGATTCAGCTTGATCAGCTGTTTTCCAAAATACTGCATCCGTAAATTCATGCGGTTGCTTATCAAGAAAGTCTTTATTACAAGATGCTAACAAAAAGAGCATCAAGAAAATTGAAATATTTTGTTTTATATTATACATGATGTGTAAGTATTAAAAGTTAAAGTTTACGCCAATTATAAAGGCTTTAGCAATAGGGTAGGTTCCTTTATCAAGGCCATAAAGATTGTTGCCAAAACTTCCTTCGGCTCCTACTTCTGGGTCATATCCAGTATACTTGGTAAGCGTTATTAAATTTTGCATGGTTAAATACAATCTCAATTTAGAAATTTTATCACCGGTTACTTTTTTGTCAAAGGTGTAACCCAATGTTAAGTATTTCAATCGAGCAAAACTTCCATCTTCTAAGTATAGCGTACTAAATTGTCTGTTGTTATTTGGATCATTAATGGTTACCCTTGGAACAGTAGTACTATGATTAGTAGGAGTCCAACGATTTAAAATTTCTGGGCTATTGTTATACCCTGAACCTTGCATAAATACACCGCCCAATTTAAGGCCATTGAATATTTTATTACCTTGGCTACCTACCCAAAGCATACTCACATCAAATCCTTTATATTCTCCATTAAAGTTCAATGATCCTGTTAAGGTTGGGAAACTGTTTCCAGCATTGAATCTATCGCTTGCGCTAATCACCCCATCACCATTTCTATCTTCAAACTTAACATCACCTGCAACAGCATCTGGCTGAATCTTGTTTCCAGAATTAGTATAGGCATCTACTTCGCCTTGAGATTGGAAAATACCTACTGCATTATATACATAAAAATGGCCTAAAGGCTCTCCTTCTGCAATTCTGCCTACATCTGTATTTTTATAATTCGCAGCATAAATATCTTTGCTACCTGCAATACCAAATGAATTTAATTTATTAGTTACTGAAGCAACATTTGCAGTGATCGAATACTTAAAGGCAGTTTTGTTATTGCGATAAGTAAGTCCTAAATCAAACCCTTTATTAGATACGTCACCTGCATTACGGAATGGAGCAGAACCAACACCTAATGAAGCCACTAGTGGAACTTGCACTAATATATCTGTTGTTAATTTATTGAAATAATCAGCAGTTAAAGTGAAATGGTCATTCAAGAAACTCGCATCAATTCCTACATCAGTTTGCGTAGTTACTTCCCATTTAATATCTGCATTCGCTAAACGGTTTTGAGCAACCGCAGTGTATGCATTACCATTTAAAGTAGGAGAACCTACTCCGCTAACCGTTGTATAATATTGGTAGTTAGGAATTTTATCATTACCTAATTGTCCCCAACTTCCACGTAATTTAAAATCAGAAACTACCTTACTTAATCCTGCAAAGAAATTCTCTTTAGAAATTCTCCAACCTCCAGAAACTGAAGGAAAATAACCCCAACGATTGGTTGGACCAAATTTAGAAGAACCATCTGCACGGAAATTGGCAGCAAATAAATACTTGTCTGCATATCCATATCCAACTCTACCAAAATAACTTTGCAAAGTATTATCGTCAGCTCCACTAGTTACATGATTAGGAAAATTGCCTGCATTGTTATAGTAACGTAATGCCCTGCTTTCATTGGTGAAATCAAATGCAGTACCGCCATATAAGCCTTCCCATAGATAAGACTCGGCCGACATACCCGCTAAGCCTGTGATATGGTGATCGCCTATACGCTTATCAACACTTGCTGTGTTATTCCAAATCCAAGTACTTGAATTGTAGCGCGATTCATTCAAACTGTTTTTATTTTCTAAACCACGTCCGCCGCCTACTGCAATTGCTTGGAAGCCGGTGTTTTTCCCGTTATTAGCATTATAACCAAAGTCTGATTTAAGGGTTACCAGGTTATGTAATTTATATTCTAAATAAACATTACCTCTTAGTTCAGTTCCAAAGCCTTTGTTATCTCTAGCGTTAAGTGATGCAACTGGATTAGGAAAATCACCTGTAGGCGTTCCGTAAATTCCATTTGCTTGGTCAACCCAAACTGGTGTATTGCGCATGTTAAATAATGCAGCACTCAACACACCATCATAACCACCGCGAATTTCAGCAGTTTTTGAGTTAGATTGAACAATGGAAACGTTTTCTCCCAGCGTTAGATTCTCAAATATTTCTTGTTGACTATTGAAACGAACGTTATAACGTTTGAAATTAGTTCCCAATACAACCCCATTATTATCTAAATAACCTAAGCTAAATAAATAATTAGATTTTTCTCCCCCTCCTTGAACACTTACATTATGATTAGAGAGGGTAGAGGTTTTGAATACTTCCTTAAACCAATCGGTTCTAGTAACTGCATTAGTAGGATTATTGTAATAATTCCAAATGGTTTCAGTACCTGGCACCATATCATTGGTAAGGGCTTCTTTGTGAATTAAGTTTCTTTGAGCCGCGTCTAATGAAGACGGCATTTTCCATACCGATTGATTACCAAAACTTGAATTGTAAGAAACGGTTGGTTTTTGATTTCTCCTTCCTTTTTTAGTAGTAACAATTACCACACCATTCGCACCTCTAGCACCATAAATAGCAGCAGAAGCGGCATCTTTCAATACGGTCATGCTTTCAATATCGCTAGGGTTTAAGCTACCAATACCACCAATTATGCCATCCACCACGTATAGCGGACTGTTGTCATTGATAGATCCTGCACCACGAATACGGATTTCAACACCCGCTCCAGGCTCACCAGAATTTTGAATAACGGTTACGCCTGCTGCTTGTCCTTGTAATGCGTGCGAAACCGATTGGTTAATCCCTTGGTTTAATTTTTCAGCAGCTACAGTAGAAACAGCTCCAGTAAGGTCCTTTTTATTTTGTGTGCCATAGCCAATAACGATTACCTCGTTTAGTTTCTTAGCGTCTTCATCTAAGCTAACATTAAGCACGCTTTGAATTGCTTGTTTTTCAATAGTGGTAAAGCCAACCATTGAAAACACTAAAATTGCTTTGCTATTAGCTACTTCAAGTGAATAGGTTCCGTCTTGACCTGAAAGTGTCTTGACAGCGGTGCCTTTCACCATAATAGTTACTCCGGCTAACGCATTACCATTGGCGTCAGTTATTTTACCCGTTATTTTTTCGGCAAAATGGTTTGCAGTTGCAATGCCTGGCATTACTGATCTAGCGTATACACCAGAGCAGGACATTATAGCACTTACTATAAAAAGTAGTGCGGTTTGTTTATTGAAAATAGATTTCCAATTCATAATTAATAGCGCTTGTTTTAAAAGTTAACGTTTGATTGATATTTAAGAAAAATGTAAATATTAAATGACAGAAAGCATTTGGTTGAAAGCTAGCTGATAATCTTTATACGCTTTCCATGCAAAGTATACTCGAGATCGCAGAAAATTTCAATTTGCAATAATAGTGTTTTTTCTTTAAAAATAATAGTCTGCATGTTAATAGAGACTGCTTTTCTCAATTTTCTATTGTCTTGCAATTAGTTCTTTTTTAGATGTGGTTGTAATAAAATCGATAATGAAACTTTTGAAAAGAATCTTTAAGTGTAACAATTGCTATATTTTTGGTTTTTCGAATGAAAAGTATTTGTAAATGCAGGAGAATGAGTGTAGTTATTGTAAAAATTATTTTATTTGCATAAAATCTTTACAAGATAAAATTTGCACATCAATTAACTAACCCTATTATTTCATGTATATTTCAATAACAGGACTTAAGCCAAAAGGCATCTGGGGATTTATACGATTTTGGACTTTAGCGATTCCCTCATTTGGTGAAGCAAAATCAGCCAAAGGAAATTTATATAGTGCAGTCAAAAAAATTGATGGATATAATTGCACTTTATCCGCTTGGGAAAACCGCGATAGTATGCTAGCATTTATGAGCAACGGCGTTCACCTTAAAGCTATGAAAGCATTTCAT
>CANCRO010000121.1 GCA_947380605.1 Chitinophagaceae bacterium | reverse complement strand
TTGTTAAATTAACGTTTAATCCATCGTACAAACAGTATTATGCTTTCTTGACGATTTATAGCAAAGTAAAATCAGTTGAAAAAATTAGTTTTAAAATTTGGGATGCTTCACAAGGAAAAATTATTGAAGCTACCTTAGATGGAAGTCTTGCTATTGATTTTGTAGATAATGGAATAATGGGAACCTTAAGTAAGCCGGTAATTTTTGCAAATACCAATAGTGTAGAACAAAATATACCTTTAAACAAGGGGTGGACTTGGGTGTCGATGAATGTGAACGATCCTAATTTTAATAATCTTAATGTATTAACTAAAAATTTACTGTTAGAGACAGAGGATCGAATTACCAATGGAAGTGATTTTGATTTGTATTCTAAAAATATAGCCTCGCCTTCTTGGTCAGGATCTATCAGTAGTAATGGAGGTATTTCTTCGGCTAAAATGTACAAAGTGTCTTTAGCGAATGAACAATCTTTAACTATAAAAGGTATTCCTGTTGACCTTGCTTCATGGGGTTTTCCAATTACCGTAGACTGGAACTGGCTACCCTATCCAATTGCGCAAAACCAGCTTACGACTGAGGCGCTGGCATATTTTGATGCAAGTGATGGAGATGTAATAAAATCTCAAAACTTATTTGCTATTTACGATCCAAAAGTAGGATGGTATGGCACTTTAAAATATTTAGAAGCTGGAAAAGGGTACATGCTAAAATCTACAAAGGCACAAACATTTAGGTATCCTATTTATTTAGCTAAACCTATGGGCATCGATAAACCAAAAGGTATTGAGTCTGTAGGAGTGGGTGGAATGCCTATTGCAACGGCAGTAGAAAATCAAGCTGTAATGCAAGAAGAGTTTAAACAGTATGCTCAAAATATGAGTGCCGTAGTATCATTACCGAAAGGGTATAATGAATTATTCGTTTATGATGATAGAGGAGTTTTAAAGGGAGTAGCTTCTCGTAAAAGCGATGCTGAACTTACCTATATTACTATCTATGGTGAATCGAATCAAAACTTATACTTTCATGTCGGTCAGGGTAGTAACCAGAAAAAGTCTTCTACCATTTTTAGTTTTACAAGCAATGGTGTGTTGGGTACTATCTCTAAACCAGTAGTGCTGGCATTTGCTGGGCAAAATACGGATAGGGCTGAAAATGTCAGAAGCTATCCTAATCCATTTGATACCGAATTAACAATCGAGTTGAGGGCCAATGAAAGTCAGACAGCAACGATAAAAATTTATTCTATTGCAGGGCAATTAGTTTTTGATAAAAATGTAACTGTGCAAAAAGGTTTGAACAGAGTAAAAATTTCTCCAAATATTTCAAATGCAGTTTATTGGTTGCAAACCGAAATGAATGGGCAAATAAAAGTTACAAAAGTGATTAAACAATCAGTGTCAAATAAATAACTTCTTTGTATGATATTTAAAGGATCCATATTTACTATGACAAGAAGGTTATTCTTTATGGTATTGTTCTTACTGTTGTTTACTAAATCATTTGCTCAGGCACCTAATTGGGTAGTGAATGGAAATAGTTTTCAGTACTCCATGACAATTGTAGGCTTTTTGAATATGGATGGGGTAACGCTAAGTAGTACCAATGATAAAGTGGCAGCTTTTGTTAATGGACAATGTAGGGGTGTTACCAATTTAATTTATGTAGCGAGTCAAAAAGGTTATTATGCTTACTTAACTGTATTTTCAAATGTTAATGGTGAAATCGTAAATTTTAAAATATATAATTCTGTAAATAATGCAGTTAAGGATATTGCTCTAGCCAAAACATTTGAAATTGGGCAGAATTACGGCAACTTGTTTCAAGCATTTAGTTTTGCAAATCCTGCTTTAAGTTCCGCTGCTGAAATATTGGATTTTAATTTCAAGGATATTGTTCGCAAAGGCATTCAGTTTGATGGTTCAAAAGTTATGGTTACGCTTGATAAAATGCAATCAGTAGTTTCATTAAATAGTCTCTTTACTTTGAGTCCAGGAGCAACTGCATATATTGGAACAGCTCCACAATTATCAGGTTCTAATTCTATCAATTTTACCAATCCCGTTGTATTCAAAGTATTGTCTCAAGATCAATCGGTATTGAAAGAGTGGATAGTATCGGTTCAGCCCCCCATCCTTTATTACAGGAAGAATGTAGTTTGTTATGCTAAGGGAGCAATCAAAGTGGTTTGTCCATGGGAGGGCACTTCGGTGGCATTACAATTTAATGGACAGACGTTGGTATCACAAACGATTGTTAATGGGGAAACCACTTTTACTAATTTAAATGCCGGTGTTTATAAAGTTATCACCTTGGGTGTAGTGAAGGAAATTAATGTTATTCAAAAATAATGCAGCTTTTAAATTAAAGGAATTTAAAAACAATTGCTTCAAAATATATCATTTATGAAATATAATTTTTATATCGTATGGTTGGTAGTTATTATTTCAACTTTAGGTTGTAATAAAGATGATACGTCAACCCCAATGCTGACGACGCAAAGTATTTCATTTGTTTATGAAAATGGCAAACCTATTGAGCCAGGAGACTGTATTAAACCAACTATTAATTATGCTATTTCAATCACAACAAAATTAAAAGGACTACCAATTGGCAAAGGAATAGTTGTAAAGTATATACTAAATGGAGTAGCCGACGAAGTTACAGTGACCAATGGAGGTACTGTAACAAAAAAAGTTACGTTGATCAATGGACTCAATGTAGCCAAAGCGCTTGAAACTAATCAGGAGGCTAATATTTTCCTCGATATGCAGGAGTTTGAACTAGTTAATTAAAAATTTGAGTACAACTAAATTTCCTCCTCGAAATTAGTATAGCCCTCCTCTTACTGTCTCCAATTTATATTTCGTGTATTTACATTTGTAAAAAAAATCCTACATTAGACTATCATAATCTTTAAACTACCGGAAAAATTATTTTTCTGTGCGTTTTTTCACTTCAAACGATGTCTATATGAAAAGTAAAAATCTAATTTTTAGTTTACTATTAGTAGCTATGTCACTAGGAACAGCCTGGGCTATTCGTGGTCAATTTGGTCATGAACATGGCGCTGCATGGGCTGGCGCTTTAGGATCACTGAGTGTTTTATTGGTTTCAAAAAGAAAAGACTGGTTAGCAAAAGCACTTTATGCTACGCTTGCGGGCGCCTTAGGTTGGGGCCTTGGAGGAATTATGAGTTATGGCCTTGTAGTGGGTTATGGTAGGGCAGATGATTTTGGAAATGCATTGTATGGTTTGGAAATGTTGTTGGTAATTGGAGGACTTTATGGTTTTATGGGAGGTGGATTTTTTGGACTGGTACTTTCTGATAACAAGAAAAACCCAGTTAAATGGGCTCGCTTAATTGTAGAAATGGCAGTGGGTGGAATTTTATTTTATTATTTTTTGATTAATCAATATGGTTGGAAAGTGAATCCTCCTCGGTCTGAAGTATGGGCGGTTTGTTTAGGGGTAGCTGTAGCCTTGACTTGGAATTTGATTAGAAATAAAAATTATGTTGCTTTAAGGGTAGCCATTTTCACATCTTTGGGTGCTGGCTTCGGATTTGCTTTTGGTAATTTCTTACAAGTACTAGGTTCGGTTTCCGAAATCCATTTTAATTTTTGGAATGTAATGGAATACTCGGTAGGGTTCTTTGGCGGAATCGGATTGGCTTATGGAACACTCACTGCTGAATGGGAACCTGAAGAACAAGAAAATTCAGTTGGTAAGAAACAGTTGTTCCACTTACTAATGTTGGTTTTGATTATTCCTTACATCATGTGGCAACAAAATTTTGAATGGGAAAGAATACAATCCACCTATGTAAAATTATTAGCTACAGACGACCAGTCGGTTTATCATTTAGTAATATATGGTTCTTTGATATTGACCTTGGTCATGGGTATTTATTGGGTGGCAAAATTCAGAAAAACGGCTGCATTTTCCTTTGGAGAAGTAAGGAATTTTTTCTTTGGCCATTGGTTGTTATATATTTTACTTAGTTACATTGTAACCGGTGCTATTATTAGTACCTATAGGATAGAGCAATATTTATATTTGATTAATTTTTTCATTATTCTGTTGCTTATTAATCGTGCCAATGGTGAATTTAAACCAGTGCCATTCAGTTATGTCAAAGTGTTTAAAGTTTTTGGAGCGATTATACTATTTA
Source organism: Chitinophagaceae bacterium (assembly GCA_947380605.1). Taxonomy (GTDB): domain Bacteria; phylum Bacteroidota; class Bacteroidia; order Chitinophagales; family Chitinophagaceae; genus Ferruginibacter. Next base: position 1,768 of record CANCRO010000121.1, on the reverse strand, counting down.
TTTCTTTATTAGCATTTATTTTGATCCAGACACACGGAGAATTAAAAGGTTCGCATAAAAGATTTGGAGAGGAGCCTGCAGTAAAAGATTCGATTGCAAAATAACTTAAAGTCAAAAATCCCTTGTACCACGGTTAGCCTGTGTTACAAGGGGTTTTTTTTACTGTTCTATTTAGTCGACTCTCAAAAAATCGTAAGCACTTATTTGGTAAAGCTTTTAATTAAAATTAATTGATAAAGAACGAACAAGTAATCAGTCAAATGATTAATAGTTTTTTTTATAAAATAAACTTAGCCATATAGACTTGGAAATTCCTTTGGAATAGGGTGCTTTTACTTTTTTGCCTTGATGCAAAAAAGTAACAAAAAAAATCAAGGCTGCGAAAAAAAAGCTAAAAATTGATTGAATAGCTAAAATGAAATTAGTTCGAACATTTGAATATAACTTGGCTTTGGTAAGACTTACGAACTAAGTAAATATCCCAGCCGTGGTAACATGATTTCATTTTTTAACGCTATACAATCAATTTTCTTAACTCATTTTTTTCGAGGCCAAACTACTCAGGTAAAGTTTTTTTAATTTGAGGTTATTCAAAATTTCTATCACTGTTTATTCGAGGGCGTTCAAATAACTATTATGTCAAATTGATTAACCCAAATTTTTTGATGGTCAATTATTTACTTTAAATATTATTCTTTTGGTATCTCGTACTTCCATTACTCTGCCAATGTCCAAGTTGAGCTTTTGCCAACGAAATTAAATCCACAGATAAATCCACGTAATTTTAATTCTTTTCCACTTACACTTAGTGTACCACAATAAGTCTTGCCACTGGTTGGATCATATACTGTTCCATCTTCGTATTCATTAGCACTGCTTGCTTTTTTGAATTTTTTTAAAATTATCATGCCCATGATAGGTTGTGTTCTTAATTTCTCCTCTTTATTACGAGCATCTGTTTTAGGCTTTCCGTTTTTATCATTGGGTTCCTTTATCCAAATGATTCTTCCATAAAAATTGCCATCAACGGCTTTGTATATTTGAATTTTAGAAGTTTTTTCTGCATTAAACCATACTTTTTCTACCGCTTCTTTTTGTGCAGTAGAAAGTAAAGAAATTAGGATACTAATTGATAGTAAAATCAGGTTTTTCATTTGCGTTTTTATTTAAATTGATCTATGGGTATAATAGGCATTAGCTTGTTGAGTGGGCGTAATTACTAATTCATTAATACATACATGGTCAGGTAATTGAGTGCAGTAAAAAATGGTATCTGCAATATCATTTCCATTCAATGGAATCATGCCGGTATAGGTAGCAGCTGCTTTGTTTTCATCTCCTTTAAATCTTACTAGAGAAAATTCTGTTTCAACTGCTCCTGGATGAACGCAGGTAACTTTAATAGAATGTTTAAGTAAATCTATGCGCATTGATTTGCTAATGGCATCCACTGCAAATTTACTGGCACAATAAACATTCCCATTTTCATAAACCTCTTTACCAGCAATGGAACCAATGTTTACAACATGCCCTTTTTTGTTTGCAATCATCAATGGTATAATCTGTTTGGAAACATACAACAGACCATGCACATTGGTATTGAGCATTGTTTCCCAATCATTGATGTCAGCATTTTCGAATGAATCTTTTCCTGCAGCTAATCCAGCGTTGTTAATTAATAAATCGATTTTTTGCCATTCGGCTGGCAAAGTTCCTAAGTTTTTGTCAACTGCTTTTTTGTCTTGAACATCAAAAATCAATGTAAGTA
>CANCRO010000120.1 GCA_947380605.1 Chitinophagaceae bacterium | reverse complement strand
CATTTTTTTCAAAAATCCAATGCCTGCTACTCTTACCATTTTATCCTTATCTGCTGTAGCCATTTTAATAGCATCACTTATACTTGCATCCTGCATAGAAGCAATTGCTCTTAATGCCTCTACCCTTACGGTTGCAGACGTATCTTTTTTAAGCATTTCCATCAAAGTATTGGCAGCGTCCTTAATAGATAGTTTGCTGATGGCTTTGATGGCACTTGCTCTAACAACAAATTCTTTACTCTTTAATAATTGAATTATTGATGCACCTACTTTATTTCTTAATGCTAATGAGTCTCTTTGAATAACGCCTCTATATCTTCCATCCACCCTGTCTAATACGGATGGCTTTGACCAAGTGCTGATGGTTTCGATTGATTCTGCCTTCATTTTATCAGGATTATTTTCTTTCAAAGAATAGTCAATCAAATTTTGAAGTGCTTGTTCATTTCCTACTCGAAGATTCGCATTGATTGCTCTTCTTATTAATGCCTCATTAGTAAATTGAGTTTTAGTAAGTAAATTTCCTAGAGCAGGCAACGCATCTTTAATTGAAAGGTCGTCATTAATAGCGCGCGCAGTTTCAGTAACTACAAACTCATCTGTATCATTTAAAAAAATCGCAATGGCTGGGCTATCCATTCTTCTTAAAGCAACTACAGCCGCAATGCGTAATGCGCGAGATTTATCTTTTGATAACGCAACTATTGGGGCTGCTTTTCCTATTCTTGCTAATGCTAAACATCCTGCATGACGCAAATAAGCATCTTGCTCATTATTATCCCTTAGCATTTCTATAATTGATTCTATCGCTGGTTCATATACAATTCTTCCTAATGCTTCTGCTGCAAAAAAACGAGCTCTGCTACTAGAGTCTTTTAATAAAGGAATCAGGTATTTTCCCGCATCCTCCAATCGGGTGTCACCAATCCATTTAGCAGCTTGAGCCCTAATCTCTGCGTCACGATCTTGTAGCAATGGAAATAAAAGCTTTCCCCATTTTTTATCTTTACGCGCAAGTTGACTGATGCCCCAGATAGCATGAATCTTGGCAAATTGATTACTATTTTCATTCAATACTTTTTCAAATATCGAAGCACCTTCGGCTCCATGATTCACTAATTCAAATTGCGCCTTCAATCTAACCCTCATGTCTGCATTCATCAATAAGGCCTTCAACTGTTGCAAAGAATATTTAGTAATATCAGCTGCTAATAACATTTTAGTTTGAGCCCTTTCAGCCATTGCTGATCCTTTTATATCGTCCATCTTCCAAATACGCCCATAACTAGTAGCATCCCATCCATCAATCCAATCGGCTATGTAAAGCGCACCATCTGGACCAAAATCAAGACCAGTAGGCAGTATGCCGCCCACTACTTTTTTATTTTCTCCTAGTTTAAAACCTGCACCATGAGGATTTAATTTAAAAGAATACACACCAGATTTGGCAGGATTGCCAACAAACTTTGCTACAAAAAATGTATTCTTATATGCAGGCGATAAAGCTGTACCAGGATTATATACTACTCCTGCAGGGCCGCTTTCAAAATTCTCAATACAAGGAATTATATAAGCTGCTTGTCCTTCAAATCGAGGCATCCACATTTTTTCATCCATCCATACTTTATACCCGTTATTGTCTTTGTCTCTATATTTACCATATTGCCAATTGCTTCTCCAACCAGCATCTGAACCATTAACAATATAGACAAGCCTTTCTTTTTCGCCTGCATGGTCTCCATCATTGTCCTCGCTAATCAAATTGGCATATTCATCAAATGCAAACTCATGTGTGTTGCGAAGTCCAGCTGCAAAAATTTCAAAATCACTTCCGTCTGGATTAGCTCTTGCAATGACACCACTATTTGGATAAGCCCATTTTTTTCCTGTCTTATCAACTCCATTAAAACCTATATCACCAATCTGCCAATAGATTCTACCATCTGGACCCATTTCTACTCCTGACATTCCATGTCCACCAAATCCTATATGAACTCCATAACCAGTCGAAATGGACGTTTTTTCATCTGCTATTCCATCACCATTGGTATCTTTCATTCTCCATAAATCAGGCGCCACGCCCACATAAAGATCCTTTCCATTAATCAACACTCCTCCGGCAACATCCGTTACCTCATCATGAAAATCATCCACTACCAACTGCGTCTTTTCAGCAACACCGTCTCCATTCACATCTTCCATACGATACACTTTTTCTTTTTCCACCAGCATATCTCGCCAATCATGAGAGCTGTCTTTATTCATATCCTTCAACCACTTATTTTTATCGCTATTTTCTGGAGACAACGTTTTATGAAGAAAGGCTCTCTTATCATCAATCGTTTGAAGTTGAATGGAGCCTATTTCCCAATCATGGTGTGCACGAATATCAAACTCAGAATTTTTTTGACGATCGGTGGTGGTATAATATAATTTTCCTTCGTCGTCTATATCAATAGCGATAGGAGAAATAACCAATGAATCAACGCCCCATATACTTAGAGACAATCCTTCGGCCAACTCAGGCTTTACTTGAGCCTCTATAGTCCTTGCCAGTCCTACAACAGCAGCAGAGTCCATCTGTTTGATACGAAGGTTTTTAGCTGATTGCTTACAGCTAAACAATGTAGCGGTTGCCAGTAAAATAATCAATAAAATAAAAACTAGTTGGCTTCTTTTCTGAATGGTAAGTTCTTTTTTCATAATAGCAATAGTATAGAAATTCAATAAAAAATGTAAGAGACAACAATAAGCTGTTGCATTAAAAAATTATTTATAAATAAAAAACAGCTTGAAATAAAATTTTCAGTTGCTTTTTAAAAGGCTAATATTATTTACTCAATAATAAACTATCTCCACCAACTGCTAATATATAATTGTTTACTGGTTTTTTAAATTATTGATAATAGTTCTTCCTAAATTAAAATTGATAGCCCGCGCGCTCCTGGTTTTCACTATTCAAAAATGAAGCGATAAATATTTCCCCACATCATTCCACTCCAATAAAGCTATTCGTACCTTTGCGCAATGGCGAATTATTTAGACGAACTGAACGAGCCGCAGCGGGAAGCTGTATTACATAAGGATGGGCCAATAATGATTATTGCGGGAGCAGGAAGTGGTAAAACAAAAGTACTCACTACTCGAATTGCTCACCTAATGGGGTTTCACCAAGTAGATGCTTTTCATATTCTGGCACTCACCTTTACCAACAAGGCTGCCAAGGAAATGAAAGAAAGAATTGAGCGAACGCTTGGTAATTCGGAGGCACGGAATTTATACATCGGAACCTTTCACAGTGTATTTGCAAGAATTCTACGCGGCGAGGCTAATAAAATTGGTTACCCTAATAACTTCACTATTTATGACACAGACGATGCGAAAAGTGTTATTAAAACTGTGATTAAAGAACTGGATTTGGATGATAAACATTATAAACCTAATACCGTCTATAACAGAATCTCGTCTGCAAAAAATAGTCTGGTAGGTCCAGATGAATATCAGAATGATTGGGCCACTCAACAGGAAGATTCAAGAGCCAATCGACCAATGATTGGTAAAATATATGATTCCTATAACAAGCGTTGCTTTAAGAATGGTGCGATGGATTTTGATGATTTGCTTTTTAAAATGTATCTACTACTTAAGAATCATCCAGATGCACTCATCAAATACCAAAAGAAATTTAAATACATTTTAATAGATGAGTATCAAGATACCAACACGTCTCAATACGAGATCATCAAATTGCTAGGTGCCATGCACGAAAACATTTGTGTAGTAGGAGATGATGCCCAAAGTATTTATAGTTTCCGAGGGGCTACGATTGAAAATATTCTTCAGTTTGAGAAAGATTATGATGATGTGAAAGTAGTAAAGCTGGAACAGAATTATAGAAGTACTAAAAGCATATTAAGTGTTGCGAATGAAATTATTGGTAACAATAAAAATCAATTGCCTAAAAAACTTTGGACGGACAAAGGAGAGGGTGATAAAATAAAATTAGTTCGTACTGCTACTGACAATGAAGAAGGTAAATACGTGGCTGATACAATTCAAGAAGAAAAATTGCGCAATCATTTTTTTAATCATGAGTTTGCTATTTTATATCGTACCAATGCCCAGAGTAGAAGCTATGAAGAAAGTCTTCGCCGAATGAATATCGCTTACCGTATTTATGGTGGCCTTTCTTTTTATCAGCGAAAAGAAATAAAGGATTATATAGCTTTTCTACGATTAGTGGTAAATCCCAATGATGAAGAATCTTTAAAAAGAATTATTAATTACCCTACTAGAGGAATTGGAAAAACCACCATGGACAGAGCTGTCCTTACTGCCAATGAGAATAATATCACTTTATGGCAAGTGCTTGAAAACGCTCGATCTTACGGTTTTAAATCCGGCACTTTAGACGCGATTAGCGAGTTTGTGATGATGATAAAAATGTTTCAAAGTGAGCTCGATAAAAAAAATGCATATGACCTAGCTGTCATAGTTGGCAAAAGCACACAAATTGTAAAAGAGCTTTTCAATGATAAAACTACAGAAGGATTGGCAAGATATGAGAACGTTCAAGAATTGCTGAACTCTATCAAAGAGTTTATTGAAACGCCTATGAATGAAGAAGATGGTGAGGTGGGCGACAAGAGCCTCGGAACTTACTTGCAACAAATCACTTTATTAACCGATGCCGACAATGATAAAGAAGATGCAGATAGTGTTAAGTTAATGACGATACATGCTGCAAAAGGATTAGAGTTCAGCTGTGTTTTTGTTGGGGGATTAGAAGAAACACTATTCCCTAGCGGAATGAGTATTAATACGCGGGAAGAGTTAGAAGAAGAAAGAAGATTGTTTTATGTTGCCATTACCAGAGCCAAGAAAAAACTTTGGTTAACCTATGCGAATGCGCGCTACCGTTTTGGACAGCTACAACAAAATGAGCCTAGCCGATTTATAGACGAGATGCCTGCGGAATATATTGATAAAAGTTTTGCAGGGGGTGGTATTCGCAATCAAGGTGGACATAGCAATAATTGGGGAGGTAGTGCGTTTGACCGAAATGGTGCGGGTGGCAGCAGCTATAAAGCTAGTCCTCCGCCTGCTAAAAAAGAGGAAAAATCAAGGCCTGCCTATTTAATTCCTACCAAACCTACTACTAAAGAGCATACGCCTTCAGCAGACTTTATGCCTAGTGATACTACCAATTTACAAGCTGGCCAAAAAGTAGAACATCAAAAATTTGGATTTGGAGAAGTCTTAAAAATGGAAGGTGCTGCGCATAATCCAATTGCAACGGTATTATTTGAGCTGAATGGAGAAAAAAAGATCATGCTCAATTATGCTAAACTAAAAATTCTCGAATAAGCGACTGCACTTGCCAATAATAGCCTAGGGGCCTTTCGGTGGTCAAGTGTTTTCGAAATAAGAAATTATTAGGGACTAAAGGGGGGGGCAAAAAGTGCAGATATTCCTTTGTTATCGCTTTGTTGTTACCTTTGTATTGAATTTATTAAATGTACTAATATGATAAAGACAGGCAATCCGGTGATCAGCATTTATACGGAGATGACTCCTAACCCGGAGACTATGAAGTTTGTTGCCAACAAATTACTCTATCCAGGCAAAAGCATCGACTTTCAGGATGAGACCAGTGCAAGCCCTTCGCCATTAGCGCAGGAGTTGTTTACTTTCCCTTTTATTAAATCTGTTTTTATAGCCAGTAATTTTATTACACTCACTAAAACTACCGGCACAGATGATTGGCAGGATGTGATTCCTACTATCAAATTATTTTTGAAAGAGTATCTCGAAGAGGGCAAGGCGGTAGTGAACGATGAAGCGGTTGCCTCTATGAAACAGGAAAGCAGTAATGAAGTAAGTGCAGATGATGATGATGTAGTAAAACGTATTAAAGAATTATTAGAAAATTATGTAAAGCCTGCCGTTGAAATGGATGGTGGTGCTATACAATTTAAAAGCTACGAAGAAGGTCGTGTCAATTTAATGTTACAAGGAAGTTGCAGTGGTTGTCCCTCTTCAATGATTACACTGAAAGCAGGTATTGAAGGAATGATGAAAAGAATGATTCCTGAAGTAAAAGAAGTAGT
>CANCRO010000119.1 GCA_947380605.1 Chitinophagaceae bacterium | reverse complement strand
GCAAAAGAATAAGGTACACTCACCAACTGTACCGTACCAATGTCTAAATAATTATTATTTGATGCTGGATCCAATTCTACCTGTAAAAATTTATCTCCCACTAGCCAGTTTACACCAGCGATTGTACCTGTACTACTGCTAGCACCTGCACTTCCAATCTGAACCGAAAATAGTCCACCTAGATTGGTAGTAATTTGTCTGATTTCTGAATACACTATCGCTCCCGATGGCAATAGATCATGCACCGACAAACGTAGTTTCATCGTCTGATTCGGCAGAGGATTACCCACTGTATTTCTTGCTACCCCTTGGTAGTTCAATAAATTAGGCGCCTGAGCAAATGCGGTAAAGCTCATTAGGAGCGTTATGATTATAAGGGCTTGGGTTATTCGTATGGATTTTAAATGCATGGTTTAGAGGAGTTTTATTATTGTTAGGGTTTTTTAGTTTGGGTTTAGGCGAGTATAATTTTTATTTGTTCTTTTGATTTCGGGTTTAGGCTAGAGTATAATTATTGTTGGTGTTTTTAAATTCGGGTTTAGGCGAGTATAATTTTTGTTGGTTAATTTAAATTCGAGTTTAGTTGAGCGTTCATTTTATTGATTGTTTTTAATTCGAGTTTAGAAGTTTAGACTAAACACCATTCACAATTCACCATTGCCCATTCACCATTCACCATTCAACATTCACCACTCACCATTGCCCATTCACCACTCACCATTGCCCATTCACTTTTAATTAATTTTTAAAATTTTATACGCGCCCTTCTTGATTAGTCTGCCTGTTACTGGATGCGTGTGGCGGATGTTTAAAAAATATTGTCCTGCAGCGAGGCCTCCTAGTTTCCAGACTTCTAATGCACCCATGCCGTTATATAAAACGATTTTCTCTTTTACTTTCACTCCCTTTTCATCCAATAACTCTATTAAGTCATTACCCTTGCTAGCATGGAGAATATTGATAAACAATTCATTTTTTAAAGGATTAGGATATACCCTTACTTCATTGGTTAAAAAAGAAGCAACCAAATTAGTTTCCGTCTGATTTTGAACGCTGTATTGTAAGAGCCCATTGGTAAATAAATATCGATCACTATTGTCCATGATATTGATTGCAGCAGATTCACCTACACTCCACTCAATAGCGTAATTGCCTTTGGTAACCTGATTGCCGGCAATATTAATTACATAAGGCCCAGCGGGGGCGTTGGAAACTTGAGCACGCGCAACACCAAAACACATTAATAAGAATAACAAAAAAAGCTTGGGCTGGAGATTGGAATTCAAATTCCGGAACATATTTTTAAATTTTACAGATTTAGCATTTTAAACTTTTAATGCTGGGCTGTCATAAAATTATTGCTTAGCCCCTTTACTCATAAAATAAGGGGTTTCATTACACCGATTCTAATAGATATTTCCATTAAAATATTAGATAATAAAAATTAAAGGCCTATTTTGAATTGAATTGACTTGATAATTAATACCCGTTTCTTGATTTCTATTAGTTGGAATTTAAAAAGGAGTTTTTATTTTAGAAAATGAACTTGCCAATTGAATTAGGGAGACTAATTCAGGCTTATTTTATACTATTTGGAGGAAAAATAGCCTAATTACATGCTTTTCAATATATATTTCAGGTTTATTAATACAAAATTTCGTCTTTCTCAGCAGTAAGTTATTGTAAATTACATTTTCAATATTCTAGATAATAGTATCATTAAATATCTGCTAAATATCCAATATCATATGCTAAACTCATTAATCTTATTCCTTTGTATCATATTGGGTTTTATTTCGGTGGCCATAATATATAATAAAAGGGTTGATACAAAATCTCCATTCATAAACAAATACCTGGTTTTTATAATTCTCTATAGCTCCATTCGCTATATTTTTCATTTTATATTCTCAATTGACCCTTCTCTTTTACCTTATAAAGTTCTAACAATAGCAGACTCTATTTTTTTAATTGCCATTCCATGCTTTTACTTATACTTTAAAGATTTAGTTTTTGAAGAAAAGTACACAAAAATTAATTTACTACATTTTGTACTACCCTCTTTATTGATACTGTTAATGGTGATTTCAAATATTATTGCAAAACAAAATCGCCTTTTTATTGTAAAAATTTTTATAATAATTGGGGGGATATCAGTTTTATTATACCTCACATTAGTTTTTATATTGCTATATAAAAATGTATGGTTCAGGAAAAGCGAAATTAAATTAGTACAAGTTCAAAATAAATTGATTAGAAACTGGACCTTGTTTTTATATTTTTCCTTATTCCCCATCGTTATCTTTCGGTTTTTAACGATTACTTTTATTTATGGACCCATCGGCTACACCCATTTTGGAATTTTGTTACCTGCATTAATCTGGTGTTTAATTTTTTTAAAATTCATTTTAACTCCGGAAATACAATACGGATATGGTTTTTTAAACCAAAATATTACAGAATCCACTAGTCAATTCATAATACCCAAATTATGGAGCACAGAAATCCCCACGCAAAAAATTAATATAGCCAGAGATGAAAAACTCGCTGAAAAATTAAGCGCTAATATAAAAACATACATTCGCCAGATAGAAGAAGCTTCATTTCATTCCCAAATATTCAGAAATCCAGATTTGAGCACCGATGATTTAGCCGCTCATATTAAAATACCTTCTAGTCACATCAGCTTTCTATTTAAATATCATTGCAAAGAAACATTTTCTGATTATAAGAAAATTGTTCGTGTGTATGATGCGTCTAAACTGTTGGATAATGGTTATATAAAAAACAACACCATAGATTCATTGTCTGCTGAAGTTGGTTTTGTCACTTATAACACCTTCCATGTTGCTTTTAAAAGTATCATAGGAATGACAACTCTAGAATATATTAAAAGGGTTTCTCAACAGACAGGTTAAATTTTTTAAATCATTCTCGCAGATAAAGTATAGATTTTTTAGGAGATGAGTTTATTGAGGTTATTTCCTATTCTCTTACAGGCGCAGGATTCCATCGGGTGCCTTTTTGTTATTAATCTTGTGTGATGAAAAAACATATCCAATGTTTTGAGAGTAGGCTAATGCAAGAAAGTAGTAACTATCCAGACACAGGTCGGAGTCCTGCGCCTGAGGAGGCTTTAGTAATTTTGATAAATTTATAAATTGAAAAATTAATTAATCCCTAAGGCAACGAACTGAGAACCCGAACTTCTTTTCGTTGTTGTCCCAGCCTAGGGAACCATTGTCGTATTTCAGGTAACGTAAATAGGCTTCTGACGAATTCGAAGGGTACTCTGTAGCGCTCCACCAGTAGCCGTTGTCGCCAACAAGCTGGAACCTGCCATCGTAGTCTCGGTAGCCTCCCGGAAGACCGGCAAAACCACTTACGTTAGTAGCACCTGTGTTGGGTGTTTTCCACCTGGTAGTACCCGTAGTCTTCATTTTTCCACCAGCATCTATATTTCCGCCTAATTGATTATACAAAGTGGTCCATTCATCATCAGTGGGTATATGCCAGCCTCTTGGTGCCAGTTGTTTTCTTGCCGCTATTTGTCCAGGTGTTGGCGTTGCTGACTCTGCTGAAGCGATACCCATAACCGCATACCAATTATACAATTTGCCGTAAATAGCTCCATTGGCTGGGTCATAATTATAACACCAAGCGCCTGTAGTTAATCCTGCCCAAGCGGTTGCATCAGTTACTTGTGGAATTACAGTGCCATCCCTATAGGTTACAACCTCTAAATTTTCCTCCATCCACTTCTGGGTGCCTATTGTTACTACAGGTTCTGAACTTTTAATTAGCCCACCAAATAGTTGCGCATGAATTATATTTATTGAACAACAATTTAGTAGAAAACAAAATAAGAGTGCCTTTTTCATATAAGTTAATTTTCGGTAGCCATTGTTACATAAATCACAGTATCAATAACGATAAAAGAATAGATGTGGTGTTTGCCGGACGTCATTGCCCAGGTACCCATATATCTAATAGTAAATCCGGCATGAATAAAGGTGGCTGATCCGGAATTAGTAGTGCTCGTTAAAACCAAGGTATAAGCACCTCCATTCTTCATATTTGTAAGCGTATATCCTGGTGTAGCTCCACCATATGAAGTGTAAGCAAGGTTACTTTGAGCAAAATCTATCGTTGAAGACGTTCCTGCATTGAGGGCGCTTGTATTAGTTGCCGCTTTATCAAATTGCTTTGCACCTCCAATATTCTGGTTGGTAGTTAGGTCCACGAAATTTTTAGTTGTAGAGCCTGTTCCGCCATTAGCAATTGCAATGGTAGTTCCACTCCATACTCCACTAGTGATTGTTCCAACTGTTGCTAAATTTGATAAGGATGTTAATGTTGTATTTGTTGTTGCTGTTATGTTTCCCGCTGTAGTCGCTGTAGCTGCATTTCCAGATAAATTTCCAATAAAACTAGGCGCAGTAACATCATTATTAAAAGTTTTTGCGCCAGCAAAAGTTTGTACACCACTAGTTACAATCCCGCCATTGGTTCCATCAGCAGGAGTAAGCGTTAGGGAAGTTCCGCTAATCGTTCCACCATTTGCATTTGAAGTACCACTAATTGATCCAATTGAAGATATGCCACCGCCAGAAACTGTTGTCCAAGCAAGGGTTCCACTACCAGTCGTACTTAACACCTGACCACTCGTACCATGTGCATTTGGGTAAGTAACCGTTCCTGCCGTAAGAGTTCCGCTAGTTTTCACATTGGTAACACTAGTATTTCCGAGTTGGATGGTGTTGCTAGCTGTTACTGATGCATTATAACCAATTGCAGTTGCATTGTATAAACTATTGGATGCAACATTTGCATTATAGCCAATGGCAGTGTTATTAGAGCCAGTGGCATTGGTGATAAGCGCACCCTGTCCGACTGCTGTGTTATTAGACCCTGTGGTATTTTCGTAAAGCGCATTGTATCCACTTGCTGTGTTATTATCTCCTGTCGTGTTTTTATAAAGCGAATTCGCACCGCTTGTTGTGTTAGAAGAGCCAGTGTTATAATAAAGAGATAAACTACCAGATGCAGTGTTATAAATACCTGTAGTATTGCTGAAAAGAGCATTGGTACCACTTGCTGTATTATTACCTCCAGTGGTGTTATTATTTAGTGCCAAAACCCCAGTAGCTGTGTTAGAATTACCCGTGGTGTTGTTAGAAAGAGCATTGTAACCACTTGCTGTGTTAGAAACACCGCTAGTATTTGTAAAAAGTGAATTCCAACCAATTGCTGTATTATAGGATCCTGTAGTGTTACTATAAAGTGAAGTCACACCCATTGCTGTATTTTTATCTCCGGTAGTATTAAAATATAAAGCAGAATAGCCACTAGCTGTATTGTTATTTCCTGTTGTATTATTATTAAGTGCTGAAACCCCAGTGGCTGTGTTAGAATACCCAGTTGAATTACTAGAGAGTGCCGCGTAGCCACTTGCTGTATTATAATTTCCGGTGGTATTAAAATAAAGTGAATTCCAGCCAATTGCTGTGTTATAGCCCCCAGTAGTGTTGCTATACAGTGTTCTCTCACCAATTGCTGTGTTATTAGTTCCTGAAGTATTGCTATAAAGTGCGTTAAACCCATTTGCTGTATTAGAAGTTCCTGTTGTATTACTATAAAGTGCAGAACTCCCAATTCCTGTATTATAATTTCCTATAGTGTTACTACGTAGTGCACTCACACCAATTCCTGTATTATTATACCCTGTGGTATTGCTAAAAAGTGCACTTTCACCACTTGCTGTATTATTAGATCCCGAAGTATTGCTATAAAGTGCATTCTTCCCAATTGCTATATTATTATTGCCTGAGATATTCTTGTAAAGTGCACTCTCGCCAATTGCTGTGTTAGAAGACCCTGTTGTATTGCTAAAAAGGGAACCACTGCCATTTGCTGTATTTAAACCACCCGTGGTATTTTTACTAAGTGCACTTAAACCAATTGCTGTATTTGTAGAGACAGCCCCCAATCCTTTTCCTACAGTTAATCCATTTACCGTTAAATCATATGCCCCTAAATTAACCGAACTGGTTGCACCTGTGTAGGGTACTCCTGAACTACTTGAAGCTGTTCTCCAAGTTAAGATTCCTGTCCCATTGGTAGTTAACACCTGCCCATTGGTTCCCCTACTAGTTGGATATTGATTAGTTCCCGCTACTAAGTTTGGAATGGTAACAGTTCCGGTAAATACAGGAGAGTCTATATTTGATTTGGTGTCTAATAATGAAGATACT
>CANCRO010000118.1 GCA_947380605.1 Chitinophagaceae bacterium | reverse complement strand
GGTGTAGTCATTACGCCTACTCCTAAAGTAAAACCAACCTTCCTTTTCCCCGATAACCAGTCTGTTGCAGATACTACTTATTTGGTGAAATTGAAATTAGTGAGTGTTGATAATTGTGAGGATTCTATCACTAAAAGTATCCAAATATTTAGAAGGCCTAATGTGCAGTTTACCTTGCCTGTGGATACGGGTTGTGGCGCTAATAATATTTTACCTATCGATGCCACTACTAATATTCCAGAATCTTCTATTAGCAGACAATGGACCGTTACACCTTCAGTGATTATTAATAATAGCACTACTAAATACCCAGAAATTATTTTCCCAATTAATAATACCAATGCTGCAATTGTGTATGCCATTAAACAAAAAGTAACCAGTTTTAATGGATGTACCGATGAACGAATTCGTCAGTTCATTGTATATCCTTCACCTACCACTTCCTTCACTACTACTTCTTCTAAGATGGATAGTTGTGGTCCATGGACAAGAGTTTTCACTAACACTTCCGATCCTAAAAATGGAGAAAGTATTAACGATCCGAAATTTAATTTTAAATGGACCGTTACAATTGGCGGAAGAGTAGCCTTTGCTACGTCTGATAATAGTACAAGAAATTTCTTTACTTATAGATTCACCAATACGGGTGTGGTAGATAGCCAATATCTCGTAACACTTTGGGTGCAAACAAAGCATGGTTGCGAAGGATTGTATAGTCAAACCTATACAGTGCATCCTAATGCAAAATCTTACTTTGATGGAGATACAGTTGGTTGCGCACCTTTCAATCTTCGTACTCATTTAAAGGTGAAGGATTTCCAATATGCGAATAATCCTTATACTTATGAATGGAGATTGTATGATCGATTTGGTTTTTTAATTACTCGTCGTGATAGTATTGATGTTCCTGATTATACCATGTTACTAGAATCTGATACCATTCGGGTACAGTTAATAGCCAGAAGTTTGTGGGGATGTACTCAGGATATTTTTGATAGATTAGTGGTAACTAAATCAAATAGCGTAAGAGCTAGATTCACTTCTACTGCTAGTAGCATGTGCTCTGATGCCTCTGTTAAATTAGTGAATAGTAGTTATGTAAGTTCGCCAGGACAGTCTACTGGCCTGACGTATAGCTGGTTTTTAAATGATAATTTCTTAGGAAAAAATAAAGATACTTCGCTGTTATTACACAATGATTATTTTAATAAGGATAGTAGTTATATTGTTACACTAGTGGCAGAGTATAGTAATTCTGGATGTACCGATACGCTCAAATCTTCTTTAATAGTGAAGCCTAAACCTATGGCTAATTTTTCACTTACCTCCAGTGATACTTGTGGATCACCGATAGGTGTAAATAGAGTCATCATCGATAATTCTGTATCAAAACCAGGTAACACCAAAAAGATTTGGAAATTATATAATAATTCTTTGGGCTCAATGTCAAATATTACTGTTGATGCTACTACCACTGCGAATACGTATACATTCCGTCTGCCTGATAACCAGGGGCTTGCTGATTCTGTATTTACCATACTTTTAAATTTAGAGTCTGTTGATGGTTGTAAGGCAGATACTAGTAAAAAAATAACATTATATAGAAGACCAAAAGCTGAATTTAGTTTTGCTACACCTAATATTTGTGGTCAACAGAAAGTTCAAGTAATTGATGCTACTAATAACGTAGCCAATACTAAACTATGGTCTTATACTACTTTCAAAGGTGGAGTTTTGCAAATTATTACTAATACATCAAAAGAACCTTCGATTATTGTACCACCTAATTCTAGTTCAGACGAGGTGTTTTACTTTATCAAACAAATAGCTACTTCTGCTAACGGATGTACAGATAGTGCTATCGCTACGCTTACAGCTCGACCGGTCCCAGTTGCTAATTTTAGTATCGATAGAGATTCAAGTTGTACAGGCGTACTTACTGCTAACTTCACTGATCTTTCTTATACACAAACGGCTGGTACAGTCATCACTAATTGGTCTTGGAAATTTGATGATGGCCAACTTGATATCGTAAATAAAAACCCTACGCATAATTTTACTAGCCAAGGGGTTTATATGGTTTCATTAGTGGTTACTGATAACCAGCTTTGTCAATCAGTTCCATTTGTTAAAAAGATAACAGTGTATGGATCGCCTAAAGCTGATTTCTCTTTTGGTGTTTCTAAATACCATTGTTTAAAAGATACAATTACTGCCCAAAATAAATCTGTTCTAGGTTACCGCAGTACTAACTTTACTAGTTTCCAATGGGATTTTGGAGATGGCACTACTGACCCTGCGGAGGTATCGGTAAAATCTCCTAAGCATGTGTATAAAATTCCTGGACAATATATTGTTACCCTTAAAGTGACTTCAGATAGTTCTTGTATTGTTGGAACTTATTCAGATACGGTATTTATTATAGGACCACCAGTTGCAGGATTTAAATCTGAAAACTATTGTGTATTCTCACCAGTTAATTTTACCGATACTAGTAAGGCAGGAATCTATGATAAGATTGGTGCATATCGCTGGAGCTTTGGTGACGGGGGGATTGACAATATTCAAAACCCTTCTCATATTTTTAAAGCAGCTGGAACTTATGCAGTTAAATTAATAGTGTATGGTAAATCTTGTCCTATGTTACTTGATTCCACCTTACCAGCACACCAGTTAAAAATTGTGAATAGAAGGGCTGACTCTGTGTACGAAAGAAAATATATGCCTTACAATACTCCAACAGTCTTATGTGCTTTACCAGCTGGTGTGAGTTATCTATGGTCTCCTGCAACGGATTTGAGTAGTACTATGATTAATTGCCCTACGCTTACTATTTCACATAAAGTAAATAATTATGTGATTAAAATTATAGATTCAGCAGGTTGCACCATTACGGATAGACTTGAAATATGGGGCTTTATAGGAAATAATATTTTCTTACCAAGAGCGTTCATTCCAAATAATGCATCGGTAGCAGAAAATAGAATTCTTAAACCAGTTTATGTGGGTATCAAAGAAATCAGGTATTTTAAAGTGTTTGATCGAATGGGACATGAAGTCTTTACTACCAATAGTATGAGTCAATATTGGGATGGAACTTCTAATGGAAAAGAAGTGCCTACTGAAACTTATTCATGGATCATTTTAGCAATAGATGAACAAGGCAAACAACTAATTCGTAAAGGAAATGTGACGCTGATTCGCCAATAAAAAGCAATGGCTAATAAACATATATTGGATTGGTATACAACCAAGGGATTAATTTCCCTTGAAGAGGTAAACTCATTTCGATTCGATAAGTTCCTTTCTCTATTTTATTTGAAAAGTTAAACTGATACTCTTTTTCTGAGGAAGTGCTGATCATTTTTCCGTTGTGTATTAATTTAAATTGCCCTGGCAAAGGAGATATTGCTCTCAGATTTTTCAAGGTCTCTAGTTTTATAGAATCACCTAGAATACCTGTTATACTGTCTTTAGCATTGACACCAAAAAATTGAAATCCTTTTGCATCGCCTAGACTTTTAAAGGCAATAAAAAGATGACCTTGCTTCATGTTTTTGCTTAAAGAAGAAGTAGAGAGTGTATCGCTTAGCACATAATTGGTGACATAATTAAATCCAGTTTCGTAAGTATCGATGAGTAATTTAAATACCCATCCACTTTTGTCAGGCGCACTAAAAAGCCATTTATTCCAAAATTTCACTTCCATTGTATCGATGTTATGGGCATTATTTCCAACCCATTGTATTCTCCCATCGGGTAAATAACGCGCTCTTAGATTTTGATTTTCATGTGCATCAATAGCGGAGAAACCTACAATTTTTCTGGAGCTATTTAAAGAATCCCAGTGGGCAAGAATTGGTGTCTGTGGATTAAAAAATTGCCTTAGTGCCCAATGACGATATTTATTTCCATTAACTAACACATCAAATAAAATGGGAAAAGGAGATTGATCTTTAGTATCTGTATGAAAATTATAAATCTCCATGCCTTGGTAGTATGGGTTAATCCAGTTGTGTGGTTCTTCTGAATGCGCATAAAAAATCATTCCACCGTTGGATACAATATTTTTTGCAATAGAATCTTTATCTAATTTCCAATCGATGATTGCAGACCCAAGGGGCCAGGTACAAAATCCTTGCTTTTCGGTTCCTGGTTCAATTAATACTCCATTGTAAAAACCTCGATAACCTTTAGGCAGCGTATCGATATCTCCATGTGGATGATCGGTAAGAAAAATAAAATCTATGCCATCTTTTTTTGCAGCAGGAATAATATCATCTATTGTACCACGACTGTCGTGGGATAGATAGCTATGCACATGCATTACCCCTCGATAGGTATTTAAATTGCTTTGATAAGCGGGTTCTTTTCGAAGTTTAGCAAGCTCTGCTACTTCTTTTTCATACCTAGGATAAGTAACCAAACGATGCCAGATGCCAGGGGTAAATAAGATAATTAATAATAACGATAACAATATGCCAATTGTAAGAAAAAAATATTTTATAATTCGCTTGATCATTTTATCAATTTATTTTTTGACAGAATCTGTAATTTTATCAGTTAGGTGACGAAGTAATTCAAAGGTGTATTCGCCCATGTTTGGACCAAACCAGCCCATCGTTTTAGGTTCGTAAGAATCAAAATAAAAATATTTTCCTGGAATAATATATCCAACATAGCTACCATTAAAGCTGGTAACATTGGCATTATAGCCTTTTGAAGCAAGAGAATTTTTTAATTGAAGGGCAAACTCTCCACTGAAATCACAAGGTGCAGTCGACCAAATTAAATCACCCATTTTGATTGTTTGCAAATAAACATTTTCAGGATAAGGCATTAATTTCTTGCTGAGCCAAGTGGTAAAATTAGTTTTAGTAGTGAGTCGCATATTGTAAGGAGGTAAATCAACTTTCAAAGTCATAGCTGAGAGTTCCATCTTATCTTTTAGTTCTATTGTAGGTAGGTAAAGTTTCAAACTATCGGCTAGAGATTCTCCAATATTTTTTGGTTTTTCAAATCCTTTTCCTTCACCTGAAGGGCTTTGACTACCTACTGAACCACCACAAAATATGGCAAGGTCTACCGTTTCTTTTTCCATTTTATTTTGCCAATAACCAGGATAGTCCGCACTAAATTCCATATTGTCTGCACCCATTGTTGTTGCGTGCGCTCCATATGAACCAATCACCGCTTTGCGTCCTCCAATTTGCTCGATGGAGATAAATGCAAAGTCACTATTTTTTGTACCTGATTCACCTACAATTCTATTTTTAGTAAAACTAGCTGCCTTAAAACTTCCATTTCCAATTCTTGCAGGATGAAGGTCTGCAATGGCAGTAGTAACGGCTTTAGAGATTTGAAGTACTAACCATTTATTTATATTGGGATTTGCTTTTCCAGCAAATTGTTCTCCTATAAATCCGGGTCCCCAACCTCCAATACTTGAATGGGTGTGGGAAGCAGCATAAAAAACTTGATCTCTATGAACACCTTGTTTTTCTAAAACGATGGTGGCTTCATCTATAATGTTTGGAGGCAGTATTAAAATATCAGCACCTACAATCACTACTAATTGTGATCCAACTTTTATTGCAGCAGCTTTTAAAAAAACACTGTCGTGTACTCCTGTCGCTGATTTACCTTTTCTCGCACCAAATCCTGCTAGGGGAGCTTCTTTGAACTTCCCTGCTTCCACATTATCTTCTGAGTTTCCAATACTTGGTGTGATGCTTACTTTCGAAAATCCTGCTTTTACCGAATCATTACTTACTATAAGTTTGTTTTTTAGACTATCTAATCTTGCTTCGGTATTTTTATAATAACTAGTTTTAAAATAGGGGGTACTATCAATACTAGTGGTGATAGAAAAATAGATTACTACTAAAATTAAAATTAGAATTCCTAATATAGCGCCGATGACGATTCCGATTTTTTTCATATGTTCTAGATTTATTTTGTTGTAATAATTATTTTCTCCTCTTTCAAACCAATAGCAGAAGCTTTCAATATGATGCTTCCTGCTTTATGAGTACTTTGTATTACCGCTTGGCATAGGCCACTAAAAGCGCTGCGTTGAGAACCCTTGGCTGATTCTAAACTTATAGGGTTACCATTTCCAACGCCCACTAATTTACCTGCTCCTTCAATTGAAAAATGTACCAAATTATCTGCATCAGGAACCATCACTCCATTTCTATCGGTTATCTTAACTTTTATATAACTCAAATCAATACCGTCGGCTGAAATGGTTGAACGATCTGCGCTCAATTCTATTTTTGCAGGATCTCCTGCTGTAATTACTTTGTCAGTAGCAATTAGTTTTCCATTTTTATATCCCTCTGCTCTTAAAATTCCTGGTGTAAACGGAATCTTCCATACTAGTGATAATCGTTTATCAACGCCTAAGCTGATCACTTTATCCCATTGACTGGTAAGATACTCTGTACTTGAATTAGCAAAGGATTGGGAACTAATTAATGAATCGTTGAGAAATAATTTCACTTCATCGCAATTAGTGTAAGCGACTACATCAATCAGTTGTCCTGGTTGCCAGTTCCAATGGGGGAGTAAATGAAGTACTGGTTCTTTGGTCCATTGTGATTTGTAAAAATAAAAAACATCTTTTGGAAATCCACAAAGATCAACGATACCGTAACTTGCCGAAATATTTGGATAAGCATAAGTAGGCTCTCCATAATAATCAAAACCAGTCCATACAAATAGTCCTGCTACATAAGGAGTGTTTTTTATTTCGCGCCAAGTGGTTTGAGTGATATTTGTCCAAGGCCTATCGTAAGAGGTAGAATGGTTATCGAAAGAAGAACTTTGTAAATCAGGAGATTTTACAATCGGCGA
>CANCRO010000117.1 GCA_947380605.1 Chitinophagaceae bacterium | reverse complement strand
CCCATAAAAGAGGGGTGTCTTCAGCTACATCGGGCTGGTATTGTTTACCATTAATTGACAGTTTGAATATTGGCATAAAAAACTAATTTTTAATAATACTTAAAAATAAGTAAAAATCTTTACTAAAAATATAGGGGGACTAAAAATTTATTAACTTAAAGGTGACCTCTTTTGGTAGATTATTTTACCTATTAAAAGAATGGAATTGTTATCCTTATTTACATACGCTAATTTTTTATAATATCATAAGATTGATAACAAAAAATGCTGATTGAAAGATTCAGCCAATGATAATGGGGGAAAGGGAAGGGATTAAATCAAAAATCCTGAATCTGGCAACTTTAATTCATTGCTTGATTCAGGATTTAAGTTGGGTTACTAGGATTCGAACCTAGACGGACAGAATCAAAATCTGTAGTGCTACCATTACACTATAACCCAATCAAATACTCAAAATTTCTTTTGAGAGAGCAAATTTAGTCTTTGCAGTTAAAATAGCCAAAACCAATTGCAAAAAAACGGATATTTAGATTCAAAAAATTTAAAATCCACGCTACTTCTGTATTATAAACGACTGATTGGACCTAGAATAGTCAAATGGAACTTATGATCTTAATTAATATTGATCAAAACTGTCAATTGCAGTGATGGTTTTGTCCAAATCTTCATAACTAAGCGCATTGTTTAAAAACCAACTTTCATAAGCGGAAGGAGGTAGGTAAATACCATTTTTCAGTAGGTGATGAAATAGTTTGTTGAAAAGTGGAATATTAGCTTTTGAAGCTGATTCAAAATCAATAATTGCATGATTGCAAAAATGCAGACTGATCATGCTACCTATTTGGTTGACACGAAAATTGATTCCCTTTTTTGATAGTACCCTCTTAATGCCCTCACCGAGATAGTTGGTTTTTGCTTCTAGCTCATCGTAAATAGCTGGGTTGTTTTTTAATTCATTTAGCAAAGTATATCCAGCAATCATTGCAATTGGATTGCCGCTGAGTGTTCCAGCTTGGTAAACATTTCCAACAGGAGCTATATGCTGCATGATTTCTTTTTTTCCTCCAAATGCACCTACTGGCATTCCTCCGCCAATAACTTTTCCATAGGTTACTAAGTCGGCAGCAATATTTAATTTTTCCTGTGCACCACCAGCTCCAAGTCTAAACCCTGTCATCACTTCATCAAAAATAAATACAATGTTTTGCTCATCACATAATTTTCGAAGCCCTTCTAAAAATCCGGGTTGAGGAAGTATGCAACCCATGTTACCTGCCACTGGTTCAATAATAATAGCAGCAATTTCAGATTGATTCTCTTCAATCAATTGCTTTACTGCTTCTAGATTATTGTAAGGAGCAGTTAAAGTGTCATTAGAAACTCCTGCTGTAATGCCGGGTACATTTTGAATATTAAAGGAAGCAACACCGCTTCCTGCTTTCACTAAAAAGGCGTCTGCATGCCCATGATAATTCCCTTCAAATTTGATGATTTTATTTTTTCCAGTAAATCCTCTTGCTAGTCTTACCGCACTCATACAAGCTTCAGTACCACTACTTACCATCCTAATCTGATCTACATTGGGAGCCATGCTAATAATAAGTTCGGCCATATCAATCTCTAATTCAGTAGGTGCTCCAAAAGAGGTAGAATGAATAGCTTTTTCTTGAATGGCTTTTACAACAGGTTCATGCGCATGGCCCAAAATCATTGGTCCCCAAGAAGCAATAAAATCAATATATTGATTATCATCTGCATCAAATAAGTAGGCGCCTTTTGCTTTTTTTATAAATACAGGAGTACCACCAACACTTTTAAAAGCTCTAACGGGAGAGTTGACACCACCTGGGATTGACCGTTGGGCTCTTTCAAATAATTCTATGCTTTTATTAATCATTTGGTGGGTTTATAATTCTTCTAAGATCCTCAATGCATTCTTGGCAAAGTAAGTGGCTATCAAATCTGCTCCAGCTCTTTTAATGGAAGTGAGACTTTCTAGAATGGCTTTATCTTCTTGCAGCCATCCCATTTTTGAAGCGGCTTTTATCATTGCATATTCACCACTTACCTGATAGGCACTCACTGGAACGTCTACTGCATTTTTTATTTCTCTAATAATATCAAGATAGCTCATGGCAGGTTTTATCATTACAATATCTGCACCCTCTTCTATATCCATCATTGTTTCTTTGATAGCTTCTAATCGATTGGAATAATCCATCTGATAAGTTTTTTTGTCACCAAAACCTGGCGCACTATCTAAGGCATCACGAAAGGGTCCATAAAAGCATGAAGCATATTTGGCACTATAAGCCATGATTCCTGTTTGAGTAAAATTATTTTGTTCAAAAGCTTCTCGAATAGCGCCAATCCTTCCATCCATCATATCACTAGGAGCTACCATGTCTGCACCCGCAGTAGCATGACTCAGACTCATCTTTACCAAGGCTTCTACGGTTTCGTCATTTATAATTTGACCGTCTTTTACAATACCATCATGACCATAACTAGAGTAGGGATCTAGTGCCACATCGGTCATAATTATAATTTCTGGTACGGCATCTTTTATCGCTTTAATAGCTCTTTGCATCAGGCCATTTGGGTTCCAAGATTCCTTACCGGTATTATCTTTGGTGTCATCGGCAGCTTTTACAAAAAGCAAAACAGCTTTAATGCCCATGCTCCATAACTCCTTTACTTCTTTCACCGTGCCGTCAATCGATCTTCTGTAATAGCCAGGCATCGACGGAATTTCAAAAGCAATATTATTTCCTTCATCAATAAACAAAGGGGCAATAAAATTAGAAGGGTGTAAAACCGTTTCTGCAACCAAATTTCTGATAGCAGCATTTTTTCTCAGTATGCGGTTTCTTCTTTGTAAATACATGGATTATGTTTTAATCTTTTTTGAACTAAAAATTTATGATGTCTGATGTATGATTTCTGATATCTGATGTCTGATTTTTTTCGGATCGAATATTTTTTCTTCATTCAAAATTTTTTTCATGACTTACTTATGCTAGTAAAAAAAGAAATCAAAAATATTTAATTAAATCAGAAATCCTTAAATCAGACATTAAAAAATCAGACATCATACATCCTGAAGTCAGTCATTTATTCGACTTTGTTACTTATTATTTGCCTTCGCTGTTTTATCGGTGGCTGCAAAAATAGCCGTTAATTCATTTGCTTCTTTAATCAATTGACTTATTTGTTCCCCTTTGATGAGTTCAGCTTCTTCTATTATCTCTAACCAGTAATTTGTTTCATCTGCTTCTTCTAAAACAATCTCAATCTTATAAATAAAGTCCTTCGATGATTTTGTCCTTGCAGTTTCTCGGTAATTTGCTCCTACTGAACCTGAGGATCTTATTATTTGTTTTGCAATTTCAAAACCTGCTGCATTTTTTGGCAATTTTTCACAAAGCAGGATTATATCAATATGTAATTTTTTTGTTCTTTTTTGAAGTATATGTCTATCCATTGTAAATTTATTTTTACATAGGTAAAGTACAATTCAAAATTGGTAATTCTTTATTTTTTTACAAGGGCTTTAGTCGGATGTATAATGTCTGATGTCTGATTTTTTTGCATCGAATATTTTTTCTTCATTCAAAATCTTTTTCATGACTTACTTATCCTAGTTATAAAAGAGATCCATCAAATTTAACTAAATCAGACATCAGACATCAGACATCCCTTCATCAGACATCCCTTCATCAGACATCCATACATCATTCATTAAATCCAATCCACAGGGTTCAAACAAACCTGCAATAATTTATCTTCTTCCGAACCTGTAATGGGTTGATAATCGTATTCAAATCTTACAGTAGGAGGTAGACTCATTAAAATACTTTCTATTCTTCCATTAGTTTTTAATCCAAACAATGTTCCACGATCGTGTACTAAATTAAATTCCGTGTATCGACCACGCCTAATTTCTTGCCAGAATTTGTTTTCAGCACTGTAAGTCATTTGTTTTCTTCTTTCAACAATTGGAATATAGGCTGCTATAAATCCTTGGCCACAGGCTTTTGCAAATGAAAACCAGTAGTCAATATTTTTTTCATCTGTAGCTCTTTTGTAATCATAAAAAATTCCTCCAATACCTCTGCGTTCATTATTTCGATGGGTATTTACAAAATAATCATCGCATACTTTTTTAAAGTCGCGATAAAAACTAGGGTCAAATTGATCACAAATATTTTTGTAAGATTGATGAAAATGTTGGGCATCTTCTTCAAATAAATAATAAGGGGTAAGATCGGTTCCACCTCCAAACCACCGGTCTATCAATTCACCTTTGGTGTCATATAATTCAAACATTCTGTAGTTGCAATGAACAGTGGGTACAAAGGGATTAATTGGGTGTATAACCGAACTAAGTCCACAGGCAAACCAACTATCCCCGTCAATTTTTAATTGCGCACGCATAGTATCGGTGACTTTACCGAAAACGACGGAACTGTTTACACCTCCTTTTTCAATTACCTTTCCATTGCTGATAATCCTTGTTTTACCGCCCCCACCTTCGGGTCTTTCCCAACGATCCTCTTTGAATTTTACGCTACCATCTGATTTTTCTAAAGCAATACAAATGTCATCCTGAAGTTGATGGATGAATCTGATCCATCGATCGCGAAAATTTTTATCCAAACCTTCACTAAAGGATGGAGAATTTTTTGACGATATATTGTTGTTGGATTGATACACGGTATCTTTTATTGCTAAACTTATTTTTAAATCTTACTTATATTCCTTCACCGCATCCACAAATGCTCTAGCATGGTCTATTGGAATATTGGGCGTTATGCCATGTCCTAAATTGGCAATATAATTTTGTACACCAAACGCATCAATCATTTCTTTTACTGCTTTTTTTATTTCAGCGATAGGGGCTAATAATTTGGCGGGATCAAAATTACCTTGCAATACAATTTTATTATTAGTCAGCTGTCTAGCATATTCAGGGCTGATGCACCAATCTATGCCAACACCTGCAGCACTGCTTTCACTTAGCTCTTTGAGCGCATACCAACTTCCTTTTGGAAAAAGTATGACTGGAACCTCATCTTTAATTGCATCCGCTATTTGTAACAGGTAGGGCTGTGCGAATATTTTGAAATCTGCAGGGCTTAGTGATCCTGCCCAACTATCAAACACTTGAATCGTATCGGCTCCTGCACGTGCTTGTAATTTTAAATAACTAATGGTGATATCAGTGATTTTTTGCAGTAACTGGTGAGCTAATAAAGGTTGGGTGTAGGCAAACTGCTTAGCTTTTTCCCAAGTCTTACTTCCCTTACCTTCTACCATATAACAAAGAATGGTCCAGGGGGCACCGGCAAAACCAATCAGTGGAACTCTTCCATTTAATTCTCTTTTCGTTAGCGACAAAGCATCATACACATAGCGTAAACTATCCTCTGCTCCATCAGTGATTAATTCATCAATGTCTTTTTGTGTTTCAATAATTTTCGGGAGGGAAGGACCTTTTCCTTCTTCCATCAATACTTTCAGTCCCATAGCTTGGGGAATGACTAGTATGTCAGAGAAGATAATTGCAGCGTCTACACCAATTTGATTTATAGGCTGTAAAGTAATTTCACAGGCCAACTCAGGCGTTTGAACCCTTGTAAAGAAATCGTATTTGGCTTTCAATTTTAAATAATCGGGCAAGTATCTGCCTGCTTGACGCATCATCCAAACTGGCGGACGCTCAACTTTTTCTTTTCTTAAGACCCTTAGCAATAGGTCATTTTTAATTGCAGGCATTTATTTATTAAAATGAAGAATGATAAAATGTCGTGATTTTTTTCGGTTAAAAAGTTTTTTTATTTGATAGTTAACTTTTAAAAAAATCAATCATCGTTTTTGTAAGATTTTGTTTTCCCGGTTCATTTGAAATGACAATTTTGTTATTGCTGTGTTTTTTTAATTCTTTGGCGGTAGTATTTCCTATAGCGAAAAGCACTGTATTCTCCGAAAGCTGGTTGTTACTAAAAAAACTTTCTACCGCACTTGGACTAAAAAACAGTATGCCATCATATTTTTTTTGAATGAGGTGATGGATTGCATTCGTTTTATAAACAATCACCTCCTTTGATTCAACAGAATGTTTTTTTAATAGTTCAGGTAACTCATCTCTTCGTTGGTCTCCACAAAAGAAGATAAGCTTTTCTTTAGGTTGATCTTTTATTATTAACTGGGCAAGAGAAGCCGCATCATTTGCAGTTCCTGCAATAGCGTTTTGTCCAAAAAACTCTGCTACCAACTGTTGAGTAGTAGTGCCAATGCAATATATTTTCCAGTTCGGTTGATGTTCTTTAATCTGTTGTCCAACTACTTCTACTGCGTTCATGCTGGTAAAAACAATAGTGGCTGTTTGTTTCAAGGCATTGTCAATTTCCTTATCAACTAGTTCTGATTGAATAGGATGGGTTGCTATAAAGGTAAGTTCATCAATATCAATACCATTATCTCGTGCATCTTTAATCAGCGATTGCTGTATAGGCCGGGTACTTAATATTTGAATTCTATTTTCCATCTTCAAATGCATTGATAATTTTATCAGCACCCTTCTTTAAAATCTCATTGGCTAAAATGACACCCCAATTACTTATTTCTTTTAAGGGGATATTTTTTTCTATTTCAATCTTTTCCTTTCCGTCAGTAGATAAAACATTTCCATTAAAATATATATGACCTTCTATCACCTGAGCTAATGCGCTGATAGGAGTGGAGCAGCCACCCAACAAAGTTTTTAAAAAATCACGCTCTATTTTTGTGCAAAGTACAGTCTCGTTATCATTCAAGACCTTGCATACATTTATAATAGTGGAGTCGTCTTCTCTACAAACCACCATTATAGCTCCTTGTGCTGGAGCAGGTAACATCCAATTTAAATCGATTGAATTTTCAGGACGAAGTCCTATTCTTTCTAATCCTGCTGCGGCAAAGATGGCGCCATTCCAATTGCTTTGCTCGACTTTGTTCAAGCGGGTATTTACATTGCCTCTTAGTATTTCTATGGTATGATTGGGATAACG
>CANCRO010000116.1 GCA_947380605.1 Chitinophagaceae bacterium | reverse complement strand
ATGCTATGTATGCTAATTATGCCGAAAATAAATATTTGAAAGTTGATATTGCTGGTCGAAATACAGGTATTAGTGATAGTGTTTTAATGAAAAATACTACTGCAATCGATAATACTTCTGTGGGCTATGCTTCTTTAACCAATAATACTACAGGTCGATTGAATTCATCGGTAGGTAATTATTCAATGTATAATAACTCTACTGGTTCAAATAATTCAGCGCTGGGAGTAGGGGCTTTGAATAAAAATTCCACTGGGGGTTCTAATAATGCTGTAGGAGTAAATTCCCTATATTTTAATACAACAGGTTCTTTCAATAGTGCCTATGGGAATAGTGCATTGTATGGAAATACTTCAGGAACAGGGAATACTTCTATAGGTTATAATTCTATGTATGCAAATACAACTGGAACTTTTAACACTGCAAGTGGTTATCGATCTCTTTATTCAAACACTAGTGGATTTTCAAATACCGCTATAGGTGTAAATACAATGTTTGCAAATACCACTGGATCAAGAAATACGGCTGTTGGTGATAGTTCAATGCTGAGCAATACCAATGGATCAAATAATACTGCAATTGGTTATTTATCTCTATCTTCTAATACTACTGGAGAATTCAATAGTGCTTATGGCAGTTATAGTATGGAAAAAAATACCACGGGTAATGAAAATATTGCTTTTGGAGGTGAAGCATTTCGTAATAATACTTCCGGAAGTTTTAATGTTGCGATCGGAACGGGTACCTTGGGTAGCAATACAACTGGGGGTGAAAATACGGCCGTAGGAAGAAGGGCAATGACTAATAATACTATCGGTACATTTAATACCGCCATTGGGCAAGCTGCTTTATATGCTAACACAACTGGAAGTAATAATACTGCAATGGGGCGTTTAAGTTTGGCATACAATACTGCAGAAAGTAATACCGCATATGGTTCAACTTCCCTTAATAAAAATACCACTGGACAAAATAATACAGGTATTGGATATTACGTATTGGGTGGCAATTTAACAGGAAGCAATAATACTGGCATTGGTTATAATGCCGGTTCAAAATTAACGAGTGGCGATAAAAATATATTTATCGGAAATGATGCAGGAAATAATAACAATTTCAAAACTACTAGCAACAAATTGGTGATCCAGAATGACAGTTCTCTTTCTCCATTAATTTATGGCGAGTTTGATAATAAAAAATTAACCATTAATGGAGATTTGACGGTCACGGGAAAATTTAGTGGAGCTGACGGAATTCTCTCAGATGCTTATGCAAATACCAAAGCTGGGTCAAGTGCACTTGACAATAATAAAAATAGTACTACCTCTGGAACAGTCGCAATAGGAGATAGTGCACTTAAATATAATTATGGAATAGGAAATACTGCAGTAGGTTCAAAATCTATGCAATCAAAATATTTAAGTTCTAGTGATGCAAATACCGCTATAGGTAATTCATCTCTTTATTCTAATACCTCTGGAAGTGCAAATACTTCCTCTGGCTATCATTCAATGTTTAGTAGCACTATTGGTTTTTCAAATACTGCTATGGGTGCAAAATCATTGTATGCAAATACCACTGGTTCAAGAAATACTGCTTTAGGAGATAGTTCAATGCTTAAAAATACTACAGGATCATTTAATACAGCCACAGGTTATTTATCTCTATCCTCTAATACTACTGGAGAATTCAATAGTGCTTATGGCAGTTATAGTATGGAAAAAAATACCACCGGAAGTGAAAATATTGCTTTTGGTGGTGAGGCATTTCGTAATAACACTACCGGTAGTTTTAATGTTGCCGTTGGTACGGGTACCTTAGGTAGTAACACAACAGGAGGTGAAAATACAGCGATTGGTAGAAGGGCTATGAATAACAATACTACGGGAACATTTAATACCTCCATTGGTCAAGCTGCTTTGTATGCTAATAGTTCAGGGAGTAATAATACCGCAATGGGCCGAACTAGTCTGGTATACAATACAGTAGGTGAATTTAATACAGCAATCGGAGCAACTTCCATTACTAACAACACTACGGGTAGTAGCAATACGGGTATAGGGTATAATGTATTGGGTGCTAATACAACAGGTAGTCAAAATACAGCTATTGGTTATAATGCAGGAGCAAAATCAGTAAGTGGCGATAAAAATATATTTATAGGATATGAGGCGGGGAATAATTTTAATTTTAGTGCAGTTAGTAATAAGTTAGTGATTGAAAATTCAAACCGCGCAGATCCATTGATCGTTGGTGATTTTTCATCAAGAAAATTGGTTGTTAATGGCGACCCTACCAGCTTGGCAACACTTGAAATTAAAAATGGTGATACCTATATTTCTAATCCCAATAAAGGCATCATACTTACATCTCCCAATGGAAGTTGTTGGAGAGTAACAGTTGATAATGCGGGAGCCTTGATAAGGACATCGGTTGCTTGTCCAAGTTCTCTGAATCCAAAATTGGGTGATGTTTACCAAGGTGGAATTGTTTTTTATATTGATTCAACAGGTGAGCATGGTTTAGTAGCTGCTGCTACCGATCAAAGTGCTGGAGGAACTGGTTGGGGTTGTAGTTGTACTTTAATTTCAGGATTAGATTCCGCTTTTGGAAGTGGCAGTAACAATACGGCAGAGATTGTTAGACAATGTACCAATGCAGGCATTGCCGCCAAAGAGTGCGATGTATTGGTGTTAAACGGATACTCAGACTGGTATCTTCCTTCTAAATTGGAGTTGGATTTAATGTATACAAAACTTAAGTTGAATGGCTTGGGTAACTTTTTAACGAATATGCCTTATTGGTCTTCAACTCCTGCTTCCTATGGTAGTTGCGGTCCAACAGGCGGCGCATGGACCAAAAATTTTGGAACAGGAGCAAATATTGCAGATGCCAGAAACGGTTATGCAGGTACAGGTGCTGTTAGAGCAATTCGGTCTTTTTAAAAGTATAATATAGGTGCATTTATGTTTAAAAGTATACGCTGCTTATTGCTATTAATTATCTCTTTTGGAAAACTGGAATCTCAGTCTTTGCAAAGGTCCGTTATTTCTTTTTATGGACAAACTGCGATTAATTTGAAAGCTACCGCTGGTCAAATTGCTAATGGGTCTTCTGCTGGAACTTCCAATAGTTTTGTAATTGGTTTTCAACAACCATTGAATTATAAAATTAATGTTAGCCTCTCTGTTTTATCAGATACTACCATTTGTGGTAGCGGTAAATTAGTAGTAAAATCAGGCACTTGTTTTACTTACCAATGGTATAAAAATGATACTGTAATGGTGGGCCAAAGAACTGATAGCATTTCCATACTTTCATCGGGCATATATAAATTGGTGGGAAGTGATGGGTTGAATAAATTTGATACTAGCAAAAGTATTCGAGTAAGTTTTGTTCCGAAGCCTACAAAACCTACTTTAACTTCTTCAATAAAGGACACCATTTTATGTTTCAACGATACCATTCGTATAAAAGGCAACTTGGAGTATGATCGTTATTTATGGTCAACAGGTGATACCTCAAGGAGTATACTTATTAATAGTCCTACATCGATATTTTTAAGAGGTGGTGTAAGAATAGGTTCTACTTCAAATTATTGCTACTCTGATTCTTCCAATATAATTACTATTAGGAAAAATGCAACTCCTATTCCATCACTTCTAAGAGTAGAAGATAATCTCTATAGCACGGATTCAAAGAATTACAGATGGTTTATGAATAATTTGGCTTCACCTGTTTCTGCTACCAATGTTTATAGAATTATTTATAAAGGATTTTATGCGGTGGAAACTAGTGTTGATAAGGTTTGTTGGTCAAGGTCCAAAGATTTTATTGTACAAAATGATCCTGCATCTTTAGATCAGAAGAGTTTTTTACTTAGTGCTTATCCTAATCCCACAACTGGATTTTTCTACCTACAAGCAAAATTAGCTAAAAGATATAGTGGGTATATGGAATTATCAATTGTAGATCAGGCAGGAACTTCAAAGTGGAGTATTAAGAAGTTTATATTTAATGAAAACAATATTCGACTACCTATTAATTTAAAACTCAATAAGGGAAGCTATTCTATTCAAGTGAAATTAAATGGGTATAAAAATCAGGTCATACAAATTATTGCATTATAAAAAATGAAAGGAAGTTTTTATATATTGATTCTTTTTTTATTGCTGCAAAGTTGTTCGAAACAGTTTGTGCAGACCGATCCACTTACAGGTGAGGAAGTACAATTTTTAACAACTAAAGATTCTGCTACTTGTCAAATTTCTAAAATCAGGCAAATCAGTGGTAAAACATTCTTCAATAGACTGGAATTCCAGCGTGACAATGGAAATAAAATTATGGGTTTAAATTATTATGACAGCATTACTAATACCATTGATTATAAAGCAAGTTTTCAATACCGTGGCGATACCATTATTATGGGGAATGCTGAATGGATGGTTCAAGATGCCAAATCAAAGAATATCAATCAATACTTTGTGCGCGATACTTCCAATGATTTATTTGCTGACGATATTCTCTATGAGTTCAAATATGATTTATCAGGAAAATTAGTTCAGAAATCGACATACTATAACTATTCAACCGTTCCCGATTATATTTCAAAATATTTGTACGATGGAAACAATCTTATTACTACACAGCTTTTTGCAGGAGATGGAATAACAAAATTAATGCAGACAGATATAACTTATGATGGAAATACAATTACTAAGCCTTGGATTTATTTTTATGGAGATGCCTTTGAAAGCTACCGTTTTCTTCAAGGGTTTTCCTTTGGTCCAAGATCCACCCTTGCTGTTAAAAAAATCATTACTACGATTTACGATGCTAATTATGGAAATACCCTTGATACCTGGACAACTAATTTTGGTGGATATGTAATCAGTAAGGATCAATATGTTTTGCAGGTTACTTGTGATGGGGATCTTCAGCAGGGAATGGGGTTATTTTTAGGGACAATCCGATTTGATTATCAGTGTAATTAGTTTTTTGCAGTATGTACGTGACTTTTTAAATATTATATTTTTTATTAATCTGTTGATTGGATTTAATTTTAATTCATTGTAATATGTCATTTACACCCTCAAATTCATATCTTTAATCCCCTATTTTATTTTAGAAAATATTAAACTATGATAAGGTCTGATAAATAAATTGACCTTATGATATTATTAAAAAATCAAGTCTTTAT
Source organism: Chitinophagaceae bacterium (assembly GCA_947380605.1). GTDB lineage: Bacteria > Bacteroidota > Bacteroidia > Chitinophagales > Chitinophagaceae > Ferruginibacter. The sequence continues at coordinate 1,866 of CANCRO010000116.1, read as the reverse complement.
TGTTCAAATAATCCTGTGCTAAGAAAATTATTTATAGTACCCTTTTTGGTTTTGTTTTTGGAGGTGAATGCTCAGGAACCAAGCTTTACGCAATATCTAGCTACACCCAACTTATTGAATCCAGCTACCACAGGATTATATAACGGTAAATATCAATTTCAATCTAATTTTAAAAATCAGTGGAGTCAGGTAATGTATCCTTATCTAACGGGGGTAATAGACGCTCAGGCCCATGTTTTAGATGGATCCATAGGAGCCAACGATATTTTTTCAGTCGGTTTATTGGGCTCCTTAGATAAGTCTAATGATGGTGGTTTTAGAAAAAGTCAAGTTGGAGGTACTTTATCCTATCATAAATCACTGGATGCGGATGGGTTTAATCATTTAGGAATTGGTGTGCAAGCCATCTATAATAACACCACATTAGATTATACTCGACTTACTTTTCAATCTCAGTTTCAGCCCTACATTGGTTATGATCCAACTATTAATAATGGAGAAGGAGCTGGTTTCTCAACTGGTGCATTCGATTTTAGTACGGGTGTATTGTATAGTTATTTGGATGAAGAAATTAATGCTTATTTAGGCGCTGGTGCTTTTCATTTAAATCATCCGCCCATTCAAATGCCGACTGGTAGTTTTAGTATTCCTACGCGTTTGACATTTCATGGAGGCCTTTCATTTCCTACCAATGAATTAGATAGGTTATACAGCAGTCTATCTCATCAGCGATCAACCGTTACTAATTTAACCACCCTTGGCATATTGTATGGAAAAAATCTAAATGGTTTGTTAGATGAGGATGCCAATGAATTATTGTTTGGAGGCTTTTTGAGATTTAAAGATGCCTTTACACCTTACTTAGGATATAGAAAAGGTGGTATCAGTGGAGGAATCAGTTATGATATTACTACCTCAGAATTAAGGAAGGCAGGAAATCTAAATGGATCACTAGAAGTAGTTTTTCAAATCAGACTCAGTGAGCCTGCGAATAGCGAACAGGTTAAAAAACTCAAATGTAATTTTACACTTTGGTAATGAAGAAATTTATATTAATAAACCTATTCTTTTTCAGTTTTTTGTCTGTTTTTGCACAAGACAACATAGAACAATTGATTGAAAAAAAGGAGCAATTCTTTGAGCAGAATATTGGTCAAATCTATGATCAAAATAAAATGCCTGTTAAAGATGTTCTATTTACCTTGAAAGTAAAAAACGGCACGGTACTAATTAAAAAAAATGGGTACTCTATTCAAAAGCTAAGTCAGAATAATGCAGTTGGTAAAGCTGGAAAAAACATTACGCCTGAATTTTTAAAAACTACTGCTAATAATTTAGTTACCATTGAAAGAGTAGATTTATTATTTAACGGAGCTTTACCAAATCCTTCTGTTCAGCCTAAAGGTTTACACCAAGGGATTTTTAGTTATATCGATAAAAAAAATTCCAGCAAATCCATCTCTCCAGATGCTTACGAAAAGGTAATTGTAAAAAATATTTATCCATTCATTGATATTGAATATTTTATTGATTCTACTACGGAGTCATTTAAATACAATTTCATTTTACACTCAGGTGCAGATGTGCGTTCCATTCAACTGCAGTACGGGTCATTGTCTCCGATTGTTTTCTCGCCTTCTCAGTTGTCTTACAATTTATTAGGAGAAAGTATTGTTGAAATGATCCCCGAAAGTTATTATTTGAATCCAACAGTTACTAGTTTCTCTAGCCGTTCTATTCAAAAAGATGCTTTTGATGAGTCTGTAATTAATAAAGTATTTGTAAAAACTGATCCCAAAAATTTGTTATTGCCTGTTGTAAAAACACGGTACAGAAAAATTGCAGATAAATTATTTGGATTTGAAA
>CANCRO010000115.1 GCA_947380605.1 Chitinophagaceae bacterium | reverse complement strand
GTAATTAAACCAGCTTATTATTTAAATGGAGTTAAGATTACAGAGAAGGAAATGAAAGCAATATCTCCAAATGATATTGAATCTATTAATATATTGAAAGGAGAACAAGCAATAAAAAAATACCCTGAAGATGGTAAAACTGGGGTAGTGGAAATTAAATTAAAGCACAAGAATTAATTTCATTTACCAGTGTGAGGAAAACACCCCCTGAAATCGGTCGATTTCAGTTTTCCCAAAACATAATTAACTACAAATTAACGCCTTCATTTTCTCAAAAAATCTTCCTATCCGCCTTCGGCGGACGGAGTTCAAATCCCGGTCTCGCTACATGAAAATCAAGGACTTACGTTTTTATCGTAGGTGGTTTTTTATTTTGCGTGAGGTTTGCGTGAGGTTTTGCGTGAGGTTTTTGTCATTTCTTACCGAAAACACGAACCTTTAATGCTGATATTTCTACAGCTGTTAACTCCTTTTAGGACTTAATTGATTTTACCAATTGCTTCATTTGTAAATTTTTAAGCTCTACTAAGATGTATAATTGCTAATTTTGAATTATGGCACTAAGTAACTATGAAAGAATGATTGCATTGTCGGACGAAGTTTTCTCAAGCCGCACCGACCCCGACCAACTAAACATAGACGAAAATGTGATGGAGCATTTACAGCTAATTCACCCCGATACAATTTCAGAGTATGATGATGGAAATGGTCCTGTTTGTTGGATTTTATGTATTCCAACCACTTTAGATTTAATGAATCAGTTTATAAGTAAAGAAATTTCAGAAAGGGAACTCTTTGAATTAACGCCACTGAAAACTCATTATGAAGCTATTTATCTTTGTTCAGCTTTATTATTGGAAGAATTTCGTGGAAAAGGAATCGCCCAAAGATTAGGTCTTAAAGCAATCGAAAATATCAAGGTAGATCATTCCATAAAGGCGCTATTTTTCTGGTCTTTTAGTAAAGAGGGCGAAAAGCTCGCTGACAAGGCATCAAGGTTAATGGGTTTCCCATTATACAAACGATAAAAAAGTCGATCAAATCTCGGTCTCGCTACATGAAAATCAAGGACTTACGTTAAATCGTGGGTCCTTTGCTACGTGAGGTTTGCGTGAGGTTTTGCGTGAGGATAGAAGTGTAAATGAAGGTGAATCAATTACATTGGAAATATTTAACAATATAAATATCCAGATTGGTTTAACATTGTATTGTGAAAAAAGCATTAACACTTTTTACTTTAGTCGTTTTTATGTTTACAACTTTGATCATGCCTTATTCAAATTATGAGGATGCTAAGGCTGTAATTAGTCTATATAAAAACAGCTTACGCCTTGACGAGGATATGAATTTTGCTGAATTTGTAGGAGAAAAGTTAATTGCATCTGGTATAGAATTTGATGAGGAGGAAGATGCTCCAATACAAAGCAATACAATACCACATACTCACGATGAAGTTATCCAAATTCAAAATGGTGTACTTTTTCACAAACAGGAGGTCATAATTGAATTTGCCACTTATATCATTCCTATTAAATTAGGTCCTGATTATACAACAAAGATCAACAAACAGGACTATTGTCCAGTAATTTTTAGGCCTCCAATAGCGTAGATTTGCATTTACCACAATCTCTTTACACTTTTTAAATCATTGTATTCACGCTAATAAATGTGGATGCTCAAATCAATATCATGAAAAAATATTTCATTATTAGCATTTTAATGTTCAGTCAAATCATTTCATTTGCTCAAAAAAATAAAATAACAACTGAGGCACAAAAAGCCTTTCAAACTAAATTTCCTACTGCTAAAGAAGTAAAATGGGAAATAGAATCCAAAGATGATTATGAAGCCAGTTTTGTAATGGACGGTAAAAAAGGCTCTGCTAATTTTTCAGGAAAAGGCGAATGGATGGAAACTGAAATGGCTATCCCACAAGCTAATACACCAAAAGCAGTCATGGATGGTTTCAATAAAGCATTTGCAGGAGCAACCATCAAAGAAGTATATAAAATTGAGTCTAAAGAAGGCAAGAACTATTTCGAAATAGAATATAGTTTAAAGGGTAAAACCAAAGAAGCCAAACTTGATTTAACAGGAAAAATAATATAAATCAATCTCTATACTACCGATTATACAGCTACCATTGTGCTAATTAATTTTGATTTGGCTAGATTGTATAATTGGTAGTATTACTACCATAAAGGTAGAAGATGAATGTAATTTGATAATACCCTATAAAAAATATATGAAATTTTTATTTTCGAACATACTCCTATTCAGCTTGTTTGTTGCGAATGCGCAAACTATTAAAGGGACTATTATAGATGCAGCTACTGGTAAAGGAATTGGAGGGGCTTCAATTTTAAATGTTGAAACTAAAAAAGGGGTACAGGCTGATTCAATAGGGAACTTTATGCTCAATGGTTCTGGTAAATTGCGACTAGAATTTTCTGCAACCGGTTATGCCCATTTAGATACAGTGATTGTAGCCAGAGCAAATAGTAATTTTCTAATTACATTAATTGCAGCAACAGAAGATTTAGATGAAGTAGTAATTGTATCATCCTCCAGAACCAATTCACGAATAGAAGATTTGCCTACCAAAGTAGAAGTATTGGGTTCTGAAGAAGTGCATGAAGAAAATGGTATCAAACCGGGTAATATTGCGAGTTTATTGGGAGACATTGCAGGTATTCAAATTCAGCAAACCAATGCAGCTACAGGAAATGCGGATATGCGCATACAGGGATTGCAAGGAAAATATACGCAAATTCTTAGAGATGGAATGCCTTTATTTGGCGGCTATTCTGGCAGTTTTAGCATTCTCCAAATACCCCCCCTAGATTTACAACAAATAGAATTGGTAAAAGGTGCAGCTTCTACATTGTATGGTGGCGGCGCTATTGCAGGTATGTTGAATTTAATTTCTAAAAAACCCAAAATAGGCAAACCAGAAGCAACCCTTACTTTGAACCGTTCTACATTATTAGAAAATAATGCCAACTTATTTTTTTCAGGAAGAAATAAAAAAACAGGCTATACATTTTTTGCAGGTGGAACATTGCAAAATCCAGTAGACGTAAATAAAGATGGTTTCTCAGATGTGCCTTCGGTAAAATCAGTATTTATACATCCAAGATTCTTTTTATATCCTTCTGAAACTTCTACAGTGGTATTGGGTTATACTTTGAATTATGAAGATAGGAATGGTGGTGATATGCAAGCCATGAATAAATCGCTCAATGCTTCTAAATCGTTTTTTATTCAAAATAAAAGTTGGCGAAATACGGCTGATATTGTATGGGAGAAAAAATTAAAAGGTAATGCTCAGCTCACCACAAAAGCTAGTACCAGTTATTTTAGTAGGGATGTGTTAACCAATAGTTTTGGAATGAGTGGCAAGCAATTGATTTGGTATACCGAAATGGCTTATTCTAATAAAACCGAACACCATAATTATGTGATGGGAATTAATTTTAACGGAGATGAATTCACTAAAAAATTACCTGATAGTACTTTATTACAAAATGAAAAAAATAACACGATTGGTTTTTTTGCACAAAACGACTGGAAATTTCATCCCAAACTAACTTTGCAAACTGGCTTTAGAGTTGATATACATAATAATTATGGTGCTTATTTTTTACCTAGATTATCATTGATGTATAAAGCCAATCAAAAAGTTACTATGCGTATTGGCGGAGGGCTAGGTTATAAAACACCAACGCTGTTTAATTCGGAAATAGATGAAAGACAGTATCGATATATAGCTGGATACAAAGCAGGTACTACTGCTGAAAAATCATCTGGTGCTAATTTTGATGTAAATTATAAAAAAAACATCGATGGATGGAACCTTACTTTTAATCAGACTTTCTTTTATAATCGAATAGATAAACCATTGATAATAAGCGTTATTCCAACATTATTGCCACCATCCATTTTTATGTACGAAAACCAAACCCAACCTTTAGAAACTGCTGGTTTTGAAACTTATATTGCTGCACACAAAGATGCGTTAGAATTGTATTGGGGTTATGTTTATACTAATGCCAAAAGAAAATATAATCCTGCTCAACCTAATTTACCTTTAATAGCTCGTAATAAATTGGCCACTGTAATTGCTTATGAGTTCAGTAAAAAATTCAGGGCTGGAGTAGAAGCAGCTTATACAGGCAAACAGTTTTTAGACAACGGTAAAACCACTACGCCATATGTTTTTGCCGCAGTAATGATGCGCTACAATATTGGTAATACATCCATTGTATTGAATTGCGAAAATTTGTTTGACTACAGACAAAATAAAAATAATCAAGTTGTATTTCCTCCACTTAATAATCCAACCTTCCCAGAGATATGGGCGCCATTGGATGGAAGGGTAGTAAATATGTCTGTATTTTTTAAATTGTATTAACCAATTATCATCTCAAATTTTATTAAATGAAAAAAAATATCCTTCTCATTTGCCTGCTATTAGTAGCATTTGCAACCCATGTTTCAGCACAATCAGATTACCATGTTGTAAAAACATTTCATATCAACAGTATGGGCGGATGGGATTATCCCGCGGTAGATGCCAATTCTAATAAATTGTATTTGTCTCATGGAGGGCAAGTAAATATTTTAGATAAAATCACTGGCGATTCAATCGGTATAATTAACAACACAAGTGGAGTGCATGGGGTAGCATTCGTACCATCATTGGGAATGGGATATACCAGCAATGGTAAAACCAATAATGTCACTGTGTTCGATTTAAAAACAGGTGCAACACTTACACAAATTGAGGTGGGTAAAAACCCCGACTGGATCATGTACGATCAATTCTCAAAAAAAATAATAACCAGTAATCATAGTGGAGGAGATCTTTCATTGATAGATGTAAATACCAATCAAGTGGTAGCAACAATTGCTGTGGGCGGTACTAAATTAGAAACAGTTGTTAGTGATGAAGCTGGTAAATTATTTGTGAACCTAGAAGATAAAAATCAAATTGCTGAAGTAGATATCGCCAAAGCAGCCGTTATAAATATTTGGGATTTAGCACCTTCAGAATCGCCAACTGGTTTAGCCATTGATCTTAAAACAAAACGATTGTTTTCTACCTGTGATAAAACCTTGGTTGTAATGGATGCAACCAACGGAAAAATTGTGGCTACAGTGCCAATTGGAGAAGGTTGCGATGGAGCCGCTTTTGATCCAGCTTCTAAGTTAATTTTCACATCTAATGGATCAGGAACAGTATCTGTAGTGAAAGAAGTATCTGCCAATGTGTTTAAATTAGTAGAAACAATAATCACTAAAAAAGGCGCACGCACCATTTCTTTAGATAATAAAACGCATATGCTTTATTTACCTACTGCTGATTACGAACCTTTACCAGCGGATGCACCAAAAGGTACAAGGGCTAAAATGATTCCAGCATCATTTCAGGTGTTAGTATTGGCGCTAAGTAAGAAATAGAAAAGCGATAGTCATAGATTAAAACCACTTGCATTTATTTGTATGTGGTTTAAATTATTCAATTCTTTTTTATTTTAGAATTATAATGCCACTGTGTCATGAAAACACCCCCTGAATTCGACTGAAATCGGTTGATTTCGTTTTTCTGAAAACATAACGCATTACAAATCAACGCCTCCGTTTTCTCAAAAAATCTTCATAACCCTGAGGTCCCGGGTTCAAATCCCGGTCTCGCTACATGAAAATCAAGGACTTACGTTAAATCGTGGGTCCTTTGTTGTGTGAGGAAAACTCAGTTCTTTATCTTGAAACACTTGCTATCATTGGGTTTTATTGTGTGAGGAATTGTGTTAGTTTTTATCATTTCTTTGTTCAAACTCAGAAAGGGGAGCCACACAAGGCAAGTCCCGTCACGATCAATCGAGACGGGATTTGTTCTTTGTCTATCGGTGAGTTAGGCTGGTTGCATCACAGTGTTTTTTTATTTATCTTGAAGACTATTTATGAAACCCTTATTTATTGCGCTAATTCTTTTCCCAATGATTAGTTTTGCTCAAAAGCTCCCCTCTATTGCTGATAAATCAGTAAATATTGATGGCATAAACATTGCCTATAAAGACGAAGGAGCCGGACAAGTTATTTTGTGTCTGCACGCTTTAGGACATAGTTCAAAGGATTTCACATCACTTTTTAATTTACCATTAGAAAAATATAGGGTAATCGCCCTGGATTTTCCTGGCCAAGGACATTCTTCCTCATCCTCTCTTCCAGCGTCCTCAATCCTTTACTATTCCATTGCCAATAAATTCATACAACTATTAGAATTAAAAAATATTATTATCGTTGGGAATTCTATTGGAGGAGCTGTTGCAATGCGTATCGCTAGTAGTAATCCAAATGTGAAATTACTCTCTTTGAGCAACCCGGCAGGCTTGGATAAGCGTGGTTTTATTGCACCTCTATTTTTGAATTTTATGATTCATTTCTTTCAAAGAGGAGAAAAAAATAAACCATCATTTCAGCATCAATTTGAATTGTATTATAAAAATGTTTTGATAACAGATAGTGCATTAGAAAGAAGAAATGAAATCGTAGATAACGCTTACCTTTTGGCGCCTGTATTGGTCCAGGGGTGGACAAGTTTTAAGTTAAAAGAAGAGGACTTGAGACCAATTATCAAAAATATATCTTGCCCTGTTTTATTTACTTGGGCAATGAAGGACAAGTTTGTTCAGTTTGGTAGAAATAAAAAAGCAATTTCTGAATTCAAAAAACAGAATTTAATTAAATACCCAATCGGGCATACTCCATATATTGAACTACCTGAAAGGTTTAATAACGATTTGATTAGTTTTATTGAAAATCATTGAGTAATTAAAATACAAAATGTATCTACCTCTTTAATTCCCTGATTATCAAAAACTCAATCATCGCCTTATAGCTGCATCTTTCGTCGCAAAGGGGAGCAATTAAAGAAAAGAGGTCTAAGTGACCTCTTTTTTGTTTAAAAACCACGCCTATTCTCGTTAAGTAGACATTATTTGTGGTTGCATCTTTTTATACTTTTTAATCATAGGTTTAAGGTAAAGTTGCAACCCAAAGTCCCAGGG
>CANCRO010000114.1 GCA_947380605.1 Chitinophagaceae bacterium | reverse complement strand
AGCAATCTTTTGGCTTGCCAAATGCTTACCCCCTGTGATAACTGTTCTGGAAATTTGGTTGGATCTGCCGCTGCATCAAAAGCCTCACGGGCAAGGATACCCGAAGCAGCATGATGACCATGACCTGCCCTACTATCTTCTGGAAAACGGGCAATTAAAATATCCGGCTGGAATTTACGGATAACCCAAACTACATCACTCAATATTTTATCATGTCCCCAAAAGCGAAATGCCTCTTCGGAGGATTTACTAAATCCAAAATCAAATGCCCTACTAAAAAACTGTTCAGCCCCATCGATTCTTCTAGCCGATAATAATTCTTGTGTTCTAATTAAGCCCAAATCAATTCCTTGTTCATCACCAATTAAATTTTGTCCTCCATCACCTCTTGTTAAACTTAAGTAACCAGTTCGATACAATTTTTCATTGGCTAGATAAGTTAGTAATCGGGTATTTTCATCATCGGGATGAGCAGCAATGTATAAAACAGATCCTAGGACAGGTAATTTTTTTAACTGTAGCAATATTTCAGATGAAGTATAGCTTTTAGGAGTTTGAGAAACTGCCAGTAAAGAATTCAATACAAAAACTAGAATTGCAATAGGTTTTAACATACGATTTTAATTATTTATTGGATGTAATATAATAACAACTGAAAGAATTTCAATTTAAAAAATATACCCTTATCCTAGGGGATATTTGATTTAGTCCCCAATAAGTATAAAAGCATCAACTGAGCGGCTATATTTAACGGACAACTGAATATTTTACAATAGAATCTATTTAGTAATTTAGACAAAAATTTGCGCATGAAGTTCAAGGATTTAGTTGGATTGATAACCATGGTTTTATATTTAAATGTCTCCATTGCTGAGGCACAAAAAATTGACCCTTTCCATTATCAGCCACAAAAAAAAGTGACCTGTACCCAAGGGGCAGTAGCCTCCGCGAATACTTTGGCTAGTAAAGTAGGGGTAAGTATTTTACAAAAAGGAGGGAATGCCATCGATGCAGCAATCGCCACACAACTTGCGCTGGCGGTGGTTTATCCAGGAGCGGGTAATATTGGTGGGGGTGGTTTTATGCTTGCGCATTTAAAAAATGGAAAAAATATCAGCATAGATTATCGGGAAACGGCACCCTCCCATTCCAGTAAGGATATGTACTTGGACAAGGAGGGAAATCCACAGTTGAATTTATCTCAAGACGGCCATTTGGCAAGCGGCACACCCGGTTCAGTGGCTGGAATATTCGCTGCTATGAAATATGCTTTATTGCCTTTCAAAACCCTCATACAGCCAGCTATTGAATTGGCAGAAAAAGGTTTTTCAATTACTGCCAACCAAGCGGATGATTTCAATGAATTAAAAAATGAATTCATTCAACTGAATACTTCTCCGACTGTTTTTGTAAAAACAACCCCTTGGAAAGCGGGTGACACGCTAATACAAAAGGATCTTGCCAATACGCTCAAAAGAATAAGGGATAAGGGTGCCAAAGGATTTTATGAAGGGATAACTGCCAAATTAATAATTGCTGAAATGGCAAAAGGAAAAGGAATTATTACAGGAGATGACTTAAAAAAATATAGCGCCAAAGAAAGAACGCCAATTGAATTTGATTACCAATCACACCGCATTATTTCGATGCCATTACCGAGTAGTGGAGGAATCATTTTACAGCAGGTATTGAAAATGATTGAGCATAAAAATATCGGTGAAATGAAATTTCAATCTACCGCAAGTGTTCAACTTTTGACGGAAGCAGAAAGAAGAGCTTTTGCTGATAGAGCACAATATTTAGGAGATGGTGATTTTGTAAAAGTGCCTGTAAAAACATTGACAAGCGAAGAATATTTAAAAGAAAGAATGAAAGATTATCAACCGGGCATTGCAGGTAATAGTCAGTCTACTAAACAGGGATACATTAAAGAAAGTGATGAGACCACTCATTTAAGTATTATCGATGCCGAGGGTAATGCAGTAGCTATAACCACTACACTCAATGGATCTTACGGCAGTAGAACAGTAGTGAGTGGCGCTGGATTTCTATTAAATAATGAGATGGATGATTTTAGTGTAAAGCCAGGTGTACCTAATATGTATGGAGCAGTAGGTGCCGAAGCCAATGCCATTTCTCCAGGTAAAAGAATGTTGAGCAGTATGACTCCAACTATTGTGTTGAAAAATAATCAACCTTACTTGGTAGTGGGAACACCAGGAGGAACTACCATACCCACTAGCATTATTCAATCCTTGGTCAATATGATTGACTTTAAAATGTCGCCAGAAGATGCGGTCAACCTGCCAAAATTCCATCATCAGTGGCTACCCGATGAGATACGAGTAGAAAAAGATTTTAATCCCGGCACCATTCAGCAATTGGAAGCAATGGGCTATAAAGTAGTAAAAAAAGAGTCCATTGGGCAAGTAGAATTAATAGAAATAAATTTTGGCAAGACAAGAAAAATAACTGCCATTGCTGACAAACGGGGAGATAACGGAGCGGAGGGATATTAATTCGATTCATTTTCTTATTGATTAAACATTCATATTCGTTTATTTTTACATACCAATACTTGCTCAGTAGGTTTGGTATTGAATTTGCATATAGGTATTGAAACGTTATTTTTGCATTATAATACAATACACTGCACAAAAGCTTCCACATATTAAAACGAATATCCTTTACACTGATTTTTTGGGTAACATTGGCAATTTTGTTAACCACTATTTTAGACTACGCTCCACTATGGGTTTTTGCCCTTCTCCTAGTTGGCTGGATAGCCGTATGGTTATATTTTTTTAAAGAAAGAAAACAAAAAATCCGATTCTTCCTGCCTGTTTTATTGCTGATCGTTTTTATTTGGGGGATTTTACAAATTACCGCTGTTCAAAATTTCATAGTAGGCAAGGTTACCACTACCCTTTCAAAGGAATTGCATGCCAAGGTGAAAATTGACTATATCAATTACCATCTGTTTGATAAATTGGCTTTTAATGGTTTACTGGTAGAAGATTTAAAAAAAGATACCCTATTATATGCAGGCAGTGCAAGTTTCAAAATTACCGACTGGTTCTTTTTTAAAAACAAAGCCATTATCCATTACATAGCCTTAGATAAAGCGGTCATTAATTTACACCGGACAGATTCCACATGGAATTATCAATTTATAGCCTCCTTTTTTGCCCAACCAGCTAATAGTTCCACTAAAAGCAAAGAATCATCAATAGCGTTCGATTTTAAAAAAATTGAATTGACCAATATCCAATTTAACCAAATAGATCAATGGATTGGACAAAACTTAAAATTATCTGTCAAAAAGTTTGATCTGAATGCAGAAGAAATTAACCTCAATAAAAAACAAATCCATTTAAAAAATATTTTACTAGAAGCGCCCATTTTTTCTCAAGAAGATTACACAGGACTAAGGCCCGATTCGCTCATCAAAAAAAAGGTTGAAAAAATTAATTTATCCTCTCTTCCTTACAAATGGAATAATGAGGGATGGCTTTTTTTAGTAAACAATATTGAAATTAAAAATGGTGTATTTATCAACGAAATAGCATCTAATCGACCAGCTTACACTGAAACAATAGATGGCGACCATCTTAGGTTTAGTAATATTAATGCTGATATTAAAAACATTCGCTTCGACAAGGATACACTAACTGCTTTTTTACAATTAGGCACTAAAGAAAAATGTGGACTGGATATTAAAAAATTACAAGCCAATGTGAAATTCACTCCTGACATCATGGAGTTCAAGCAGCTAGATCTAAAAACAGAAAAAAGCAGGCTAGGGAATTATTATGCTATGAAGTATAACAGCTTTCAAAAGAACATGAATAATTTCATACATGATGTTCAATTGGAAGGAAACTTCACCGATAGTAAATTAAGTACGGATGATCTTGCCTTTTTTGTCCCTGATGTAAAAAACTGGAAAATGCTTTTTAACCTCACGGGATCTATCAATGGAAAATTTGATAATCTCAGAACTAAAGGAATGCGCATTAGTTCTGGTAGCTCTTTGTTTGATGGCGACTTTTCTTTTAGTGGACTTCCTGACATTGATAAAACATTTATCAATTTAGACGCCAATACACTCCAGACAAATTATGCTGACCTATGTATCATTGTTCCTTCTCTCAAAAATATAACTACCCCTCAGCTCAGCAAACTAGGCAATATTCAATACCAGGGAAAATTTACAGGCTTTATCAATGACTTTGTAGCTTTTGGAAGTATTCGCACACAACTAGGAATTTTGAAAGGAGATATTAATTTAAAACTTCCTGAAAAAAGAACACCAGTTTATGAAGGTAAAATTTCAACTGTTGGATTTAAATTAGGCGAATTTTTAAATATTAGTTCTCTTCAAAATGTCACCTTCAATGGAGATGTGAATGGAACTGGATTTTCAGAAAAAGATATCAATGCTAATTTTTATGGAAAAGTTGACACCCTAGGGTTTAACGGTTATGCCTACCAAAATATAAATGTGAATGGAAAGTTTTTCAAAAAAATATTTACAGGTTTTTTAAGCGTTCATGACGAAAATTTAGTGGTAGACAGTTTAAAAGGAACAATTGATTTAAATAGTAAAGTACCTCAGTTTTTATTCAATGCTTCTCTAAGCAAGTCGGATTTTAAAAAATTAAAGTTAACCACGGACGACTTTGAATTGAAAGGTGATTTTGAACTCAATTTTGCTGGCAATAATATTGATGACTTTTTAGGAACTGCGCGGATTTACAATGCCAAGTTAACTCACAACCATCAGCCATTAATTTTCGATTCGATGGTATTGGAGTCTTCCATAGAAAAGAACTTAAAATATTTGACGCTTCATACTAATAATGTAGAGGCAGAATTGTTAGGCAAGTTTTCAATCAATGAATTACCTACTGCATTTAAAACCTTTCTGAGTAGATATTTCCCTTCTCAATTCAAAGTGCCCCCAAGTTTTAAAAGCGAACAGGATTTCTCCTTTAAAATTACTACTAACGATTTTGATGCTTTTTCAAAAATATTAGACTATAGACTAGGAGGTTTTAATAATTCAACTTTCACCGGCAACCTTAATTTAAAAGATAATAAACTCAATATTGATGCTGAGATACCACGTTTCAGTTATAATGGAAAAGTATTTAATAACACCCGATTTAAAAGCAATGGTACTATTGATTCACTTAAAACCTTGGTAGATATAGATGAGATTATTATTAATGATAGTATGAGTCTGCCTAGTTCCAAAATAGCCTTTAGCTCTCGTAACGATCTTTCTTATATCAAAATCAATACAAAAGCCAGTAAGACATTTGGAGACGCTACTATTAATGCAACTTTACAAACTTTAAAGGATGGAATAAAAGTTCATTTCTTCCCTTCCTCTTTTATAGTTAACGAGAAAAAATGGGAGTTAGAAAAAGATGGAGAGCTTACTTTAACTGAGAAAGAAGTTAGTGCAAATGACATAAAATTTATACAAGGAAATCAGCAAATAATTATTTCAACTGAACCTTCAGATATTGGCAATTCGAATGATTTAGTGGTGAAGCTTAATAAAATTAATATTAATGACTTTGTGCCATTTGTATTAAAAGATCCAAACCTCGAAGGACAGCTTACAGGAGATATCAGAATAATGGATCCTTTTGGCAAGCCTTCTATTGAGTTTGACTCCAAAATAAAAGAATTTAAAGTAGATGGGGATTCAATTGGAATAGTAGTTGGCACGGGTAATTATTCTTCTTTTTCTGGCATCGCTCAATTTAAATTAGATGCCCCTAATAAAAATAACCAATTCAAAATTGAAGGCAACATTAATACAAAAGACAGTTCCGAAAACCAAACGGATATTTCAATTATTTCTGATCGACTAGACCTTGGAATTTTAAACAGTTATCTAGGTGGGGTTTTCAGCAATATCAAAGGAACAGCTAATACTAGTAATCTAAAGATAAAGGGAAACAGTAAAAATCTTACTTTAACAGGAACTGCCAATATTATTGGAGGTTCAATGGTGGTGAAATATACTCGGTGTAAATATCTGTTTGGTAATGAAACCGTTACTTTTAAACCAAATGAAATTGACTTTGGTAAAATTTTATTAAAAGATACACTCAATAATACGGCAACGCTGAGTGGCAAAATGTACCACCAATTTTTTCAAGACTTTTTCTTTGACGATGTAAAAATTGAAACCAATAAACTTTTAGTGTTAAATACCACTAAAAAAGATAACGCTGAGTTTTACGGCAAAGTAATTGGTAAAGCCAAAATGAATATCAAGGGGCCGATAGACAATATGACGATGGATATTAGCGGTGAGCCATCTAGGTTAGATACCAGTCACATTTATTTACTGAGCGGAAGTAGTTTAGAGAGTAGCACAGTAGATTATATTGACTTCATTCAGTTTGGTAGTAAGATGGAGCAGAAATTTAAAGGGCAGCCTTCCACTAATATCCTGGTAAATATGATACTAACGGCTAACCCTGCCTGCAAAATTGATGTGATTTTAGATGAAGCCACTGGTGACATCATCAAGGGTGAAGGAAATGGTTTGATGAAAATTCGTGTTGGAAATAAGGAGCCGCTTACCATTAATGGAAATTATACGATTACTAAAGGAGAATACACTTTTAATTTTCAAACCTTTCTTAAAA
Source organism: Chitinophagaceae bacterium (assembly GCA_947380605.1). GTDB lineage: Bacteria > Bacteroidota > Bacteroidia > Chitinophagales > Chitinophagaceae > Ferruginibacter. The sequence goes on along the minus strand of CANCRO010000114.1, from coordinate 565 downwards.
AATACTTTACCGTAAACAGCGGTACCATTGTATGGAATGGAGATCCGGTGAATGCTAGAATTGATATCATGGCCGAGTACTTAGCCAATAAGGTTGATTTCAAACCGATCTCAACAGCCAGTTCTCAGATTTTTCAAAAAGAAGATGTTAGAGTTATAGCTCACCTTACTGAAACACTTTTGAAACCTTCTATTGATTTTGAATTTCAATTGCCTAGTTCTAGTTCCTTAAAAAATGATTTTGTAATCACTAAAAGACTTCAACAATTTAAGGAAGATAAAAATGAACTGAACAAACAGGTTACCTCATTATTGCTTTTCAATACTTTTGTTAGCAGTTCACAAAGTATGTTGACGGCAAACAGTGGATATAATGTAATAGCAAGTACTATTGGAGGAGTGGTTTCGAATGCTTTATCTGGCTACTTCAATAAATTATTACAAAAATATATGAAGAACACTTCTGTCTACCTAGATCTTAACACCGGACTTGGATTAGAAAGTAATGTTCAAAAATTACAAGCTGCTGCTAAAACTGGTTTAGTTTTTACGCTACTCAATGGAAG
>CANCRO010000113.1 GCA_947380605.1 Chitinophagaceae bacterium | reverse complement strand
AGAATTTTTTGCCTATATTTATAGTGTAAAAAGCACAATTATGACTGAAGAGCTTATTTTGGCTGGATGTCTTACTAATAATGCCGCTGCACAGGAGGCGCTCTATGCTCGTTTTAGTCCTCGAATGTTGGGGGTATGCTACCGTTTTGCAAAAAACAGGGAAGATGCAGAAGATATGTTGCAAGAGAGCTTTATTAAAATATTTTCCCAAATACACCAATATAGAAATGAAGGTGTATTGGAAGGTTGGATCAGAAGAATAGTCGTTCATACCTGCATTAATATACTTAAAAAGAATAAGAAATTTTCGGATAGTATTGATATAAGTTTTGCTAGTGGAATTGGAACCAAAGAAGAAACCATCCCATCCATTATGCAGGCAAAAGAAGTGGTAGAATGTATTCGATTATTGCCCATTGGTTATAGAACGGTTCTAAATCTTTATGCAATAGAAGGCTACTCTCACAGAGAAATTGGAGAAATGCTAGATATCGAAGAAAGTACTAGCCGCTCTCAATACACTAGAGCAAAATCAATGTTAGAAGGTGTGTTAGTTAAAAAGAAGATTATTAGTGACCCTAGTGTCAAAAAAACTTTCTTTGGCACTTCAACAGTGGCAAAATAAAGTTATACCAAACCAACTAAAGAATTATTAGAACGCTTGTGCCCAATGGAAAGAAAATTTAATACTGACGATTTCGAACGATTGCTAAAGGAAATGTCAGACGAATTTAGGATGTACCCTTCCAAAAGAATATGGAATAGTATCTATAATAATATACATCCTCAACGTAAATGGCCTTCGATTGGAATGTCGATTTCCTTAATTTTTACTTTGATTTTAGTCGGACATCTAAATACGTCAAACCCTGTTTTAGTTTCCCAATTAGCTAGTAAGCAGCTAGAATATCAACCTGCGCATACTAAGCTTGCTAATTCAATTTCCTTTTCATCAAAATTTCTAGATCAATCAAGAGGGGATAATCAAACCACTTTTTTACCTCCTACTGATTTAGGATCAAACGCTATAGTTAATCCAGACAAGGAGGATTACAATCAATCAGTGCCTCACCTTCAAAACATTACTTCAAATAAAAAGGCCTCTTCAAAAGATATTGAGCATGATGCTTTAGTTAATCATCAAGCAATCGCTCAAATACAATCTCTATCTAACAAGGATAATCAACATTTAAATAAAGCCATTCAATCTGTAAGCAACTATTCTAAGCACTCGGTTGAATTAATTGTAGCAAACAATTCAACTGAAATAGCATTAGAACCAAACTCTTCACTTGCTACTTCTCAAAAATCTAATATCGGCGATCTATTGAATATCATTTCAGAAAATGAAATCAGCCGAAAGGATTTAACAAGCAACCTTTCAGAAGCTTTACAGAATGAAATAAATAGCCTAAACCAAAAAGGACTATCTCAAAATAACCCAGCATCGATTTCAATGAAAGACAAGGAATGGATTGAAAACAATGCTATAAACAATAGAAAGGCTCCAAAGAAATGGGCTGGTAAAATTACCGCTATGGCTTATGCAACCCCTTCGGTTGTATACAGAACACTTACTAATAACCCCGATTTTTTTGTTAATCCTAATAGTAGTTCAACGGTTTCACTCAGTACTGCTAATCAGGCATTGAAAGAAAATTTAAATCAACTACCTGCCATGGGTTTAGAACTAGGAGCTGGATTGCAATATTCAATTTTAAAAAATCTTAGTATCAAAGGTGGAGTTCAATTAAATTATACACGTTATTCAACCAATGCTTTTGCGAATTCCCATCCTTTTTCTACAGCAATTACGCTTCATGATTTTGTATCTAACACTAACTACGAAGAATATAAAACATCGCCCTACTCTAATAAATCAGGACTTGAAGCAACCAGACTTCACAACGAAACTTTTCAATTTTCGTTGCCCATTGGAGCTAACCTGAAATTAGCTGGCAATGAAAAATTACAATGGAATGTAGGAGCGACCATTCAACCTTCATTTGTATTAGGAGGAAAAAATTATTTGCTGTCGTCTGACAATCGAAATTTTGTTAATGAACCCTCTCTATTACGCAGATGGAATTTAAATGCAGGATTCGAAACCTTCATTACCTTCAAAACTAACGGACTTAGTTGGCAAATTGGTCCTCAATTCAGAACGCAGCTATTATCTACCAACAGTAAGCAATATGTAATTGAAGAAAAATTGCTTAACTATGGATTAAAGGTGGGGGTTTCTAAAATTATTAGATAATCATTTTTAGTTAACCTGTCTTTTTTAGGACTCAGCATTTGATTGAAACCTATTTCAGTCCATTGTTTGCTATTACTTTCTGTGTATTTTTGTATCATTCTATAAGACTAGAAAATAATTACCCATCCACCGAATAGGTAAACGCCCATTCCTAGTTAAATGAAATGCACAATGAATAAATATGTTATTATAGCAGTTTGTCTTTTTATTTTAAATGGATGTTTCAACAACTCCAATAAAATGAATCCTATTGAAAAGAAGACAACCGTCGACTCTTTTTTTCCAGTCACTTCGTATTTAAAGGGACAAATTATTATCCTTGATTCTCTGCCAATCACTCCGCTGCAAATCACTACGATAAAGGGTAAATCAGATTCTGTTTGGATCCAAAAAAATGACCTGAAAAAACTGCTAGCTCCCTTTCTGTCTGCTATAATCAATGAAACAAATTTGGTAACGTTTTTTACAGAAACAAAATTTAATGACCAAACACTCAATGCAATTACCTTCACTTACGACCCTTCTAGGATAATTCCCGACTCTATTTCTCTTCGACACTGGGATGTATACGTAAATCCCGAAACAGGAATAGTAGAAAAAGTTTACATTGTAAAAAATAGTAAAGAAGGCAAAAACAATTTCACCCAACAGCTTACTTGGAAATCTAATGAAATGGCAAAGATTACTACTATATTGAATAAAGAAGATGGAAATCAAGAACTATTAAAAGAGGTAGTGTATACCTGGAAATTTTAATAAAAATAATTGTAGGAAAAACTATTCACAATATTGGAGAGTAATTCAACATTGATTAGATAATATTAAGAATCACTCTGTAATTGATGACGCAAGAAGAATTTACATCAATATCAAATACTATCCCAGTAGAACCCGGCATTTATAAATATTATGATGCGGCGGGTGATTTATTGTATGTAGGAAAAGCAAAAAGTTTACGGAAACGGGTTAGCTCCTACTTTTCAAATACCTTCACCAATTACAAAACACATGAACTAGTAGGGCGGATTGCTACCATTGAATTTACCATTGTAAATAGTGAGCAAGATGCATTTTTATTAGAAAACTCTCTAATCAAAAACTTTCAGCCACTATTTAATATCAACCTAAAGGATGATAAAACTTATCCTTACATCGTTATTAAAAATGAATCATTTCCAAGGGTATTTTTTACAAGAAAAAAAATTAATGATGGCTCTCAGTATCTAGGTCCCTTTACCTCTGTTGGAAAAGTAAGCGAGCTACTTGAATTTATCAAACAAAATATTCCACTTCGCACCTGTAAACTTGCCTTAACACCTGCCAATATTGAAAAAAAGAAATTCAAAGTTTGTTTAGAATACCATTTAGGTAATTGTAAAGGACCCTGCGAAGGGCTGCAAACATTAGCTGATTATGCTGAAGGGGTTGATTCAATTAAAAATTTATTAAAAGGAAATCTTACCCCTGTCATCCAACATTTCAAATTAGCGATGTCAAATCACATTCAGCTGCTTGAATTTGAAAAGGCAGAAATCATCAAAAAAAAATTAGCGCACCTTCAAAATTATAAAGCAAAATCTACCATCGTCAATGAGCGGACTGGCACAGTTGATGTATTCAGTATTTTAGAAGAAGGTGATACTGCTTATGTAAACTATTTGGCAGTTAATAATGGAAGTATTGTACTTACCAAGACGATTACATTAAATAAGAAATTAGATGAGCCCGCTGCTGAAGTCTTGAGTTTTGCTATTGCTCAGTTAAGGGCAACTTTCAATAGCGAAGCAAAAGAAATTATTTTACCATTTGCTGTAGAATATCCAGCAGATGATATTATCCAATCTATTCCCCAAGCAGGAGATAAGAAAAAGCTGTTAGAACTTTCTGAAAAAAATGTAAACTATTTTAAAGAGGAACTAAAAAAGAATAAGATGCTTTTATTGGAAAATAAAACAGCTGAGCAGATTATGGAGGTATTAAAAAAATTACAAATTGATCTTCAGCTCTCCGCCATTCCAACACACATTGAATGCTTTGATAATTCTAATTTTCAAGGAAGCTTCCCCGTATCTGCAATGGTATGTTTTAAAAATGGTCTGCCCAGTAAAAATGATTACCGCCGATTTAATGTAAAAACAGTGACTGGAATAAATGATTTTGCCACTATGTCTGAGGTAGTTTATAGACGATATAAAAGAATAGAAGAAGAACAACAACCCTTTCCGCAATTAGTAATTATTGATGGTGGAAAAGGCCAACTCAGTGCCGCTATGGAGAGTATTAAAAAACTAAATTTAGAGGGCAAAACCACTTTAGTTGGGTTGGCAAAGAATGAAGAAGAGCTATTTTTTTATGGAGACCAGCAATCCATCAAATTACCTTGGGGAAGTGAAAGCCTTAAATTAATTAGAAGAATAAGGGATGAAGTTCATCGCTATGGAATTACTTTTCATCGGAATTTACGTAGTAAAGGATCGATTACCAATGAACTAGAACAAATAGAAGGAGTGGGTAGGGCTACCATCGAAGTACTTTTAAAGAAATTTAAATCAGTAAAAAAAGTGAAGGCAGCTAGTACTGAAGAACTGGTTGCAGTTATTGGAGTTGCTAAAGCTAGCCTGATAACAAAATTTGTTGAGCAGCAACTCAATAAATAAAAACTTACAATAAAGTGAATAGGAATAAAAAGGGTTAAAAAAAAAGAGGGGCCTGGATAAAAATCCAACCCCGTTTAAAATCCAATATCCTATGAAAAACTTTGACGAATATAAGTGCTATTTTACAACCTACCTATACCCCAAAGTGTTAATTCTTTTTAAAAATCCTTATTTGTTAATAACTATATTTTATCCAAAAAGACATAAAAAAGCCATTCATTGCTGAATGGCATCCAGATCAAATCAATTTATTTTATACTATAATGAAATATCTTCAATTTGAAACTTTAATACGCCCGCTGGCACTTTCACTTCGGTAACATCACCTATCACTTTTCCGAGTAGCCCCTTACCAATAGGAGATGTAACCGATATTTTTCCCAACTTCAAATCTGCTTCTTTTTCAGAAACAATCTGATAAGTAGATTTCTTTTTTGTGCCCAAATTGGTTACCGTTACCCTCGTTAAGATGGATACTTTAGACGTATCTATATTCGTTTCATCTAAAATTCTTGCAGTTGCAATTACCCCTTCCAAGTATTTAATTTTGGCTTCTAGCATTCCTTGAGCTTCTTTAGCAGCATCATATTCTGCATTTTCCTTTAAATCTCCTTTTTCTCTGGCTTCTGCTATCGCCCTGCTCGCTGCTGGACGTTCCACACTTTTTAATTGATGTAACTCAGCCCTCATTTGCTCAAATGTTTCTTTTTTTACATAATTCGTATCACTCATAACACTCATTTTTTAAGGTAAAGAGAAAAAAAATACAACGCCTCAGGAATTTGCCTAAGGCGTTGTACATACCGCAAATATAATCAAAAAATTAAATACCCAATTTTTGAAGGATTACCTGGCTCATTTTATAGAAGGCTTCATGGCTATACCCTGCAATATGGGGGGTAACCAGTACATTTGGCTGAGAAATTAAAAAATCTAGTTGCGCACGTTGAAGACTATTTAAGTCGCTTAGTTTTTCATTCTCTAAAACATCCAGACCTGCTCCTAAAATAATTCCCTTTTGCAAGGCATTTATTAAAGCTGCCGTATCGGTGACAGACCCTCTACAAAGGTTTAAGAAAATAGGTCTCTTTTTCAAAGCATTAAAGAATGCTTCATTAGCCATATATTTTGTTTCAGCCGTTAATGGAACATGAAAACTAATGATATCGGCATAGCGGCAGACCTGATCAAAATTGGCTTCTTTCACATATCCATTGGCAAAATCGAATTTATATTTATCGCAAGCCAATACCGTAACATCAAAGCCAGCAAGCAATTTAGCAAAGGCACTCCCTGTATTTCCAAAACCAATAATTCCCACTGTTTTTCCAGTCAACTCAATCCCACGATTTGCATCCCTAATCCATTTTCCTTGTTTAATTTCATCAAAACTCGAGCTAATATGATTCAATAAATTAAGTGTCATGGCAAGGGTATGTTCACCCACCGCATTGCGATTACCTTCTGGACTGCTTTCACATTGAATACCTTTGGACTTTGCATAAGCTACATCAATTAGTTCCATTCCACTTCCCAAACGTCCAATCCATTTTAAAAGAATTGCTTTATCAATTAACTGCTGGTCAACTTTTAAACGGGTGGTTACAATCAATCCATGAGCAGTATCAATACAATTCATTAGTTCCAAATAGGTAATCTGAGGAAGGTACAATACTTCAAACCCCTTTTCTTGCAAAGTGTCTGTCAATACATGATGTACCTCAGCAGTTATGATTACCAATGGTTTTTTTACACTCATATCTAAAGATTCAGTTACTACTACTTTATCAAAGAATCAATTATAAGCCAACAGATTTTATTAAATTAATAAATATTAAACTACTGCGATGCAACTTATTTCCACATTGGCATTTTTTGGTAAGCCCTTTACTGCAACTGTTTCTCTAGCAGGAAAATCGCCTTCAAAGTATTTTGCGTAAATTGTATTCACCTCACTAAATAATTCCATATCACTCAAAAAAATGGTAGTTTTTACTACATTTCCAAAATCCAAATTAGCAGCTGTTAAAATTGATTTCAGGTTCTGCATTACCTGATGCGTTTCCTCAATAATATCAGCATTAGCTAGCTCATTAGTACCTGGTTTTAGAGCAACTTGTCCAGATACAAATAAAAAATTATCTGTTTTCACTGCCTGATTATAAGGACCAATAGGTTCAGGCGCATGAACGGTTTGAATGATTTGTTTACTCATGATCACTGTTTTCTTTGATGAAAGGCAAAGATATCTTTTATCAACAACCTATTTTTGTAAAAATAAAGTTCCAAAGATGCCTTTGGTAAAACAAGCTAGATTTAAATATAAACCAAAGCGTACTTTTACTAAAATTTTATCAAAACTATTATTCCGATCAGCAGTATAATGGTTAACTTAAAAAAATATAGCTAGTCGATTTTCAATAATGTAGCAATTTTATGAGTCTAATTTTAAATATAGATACTGCCACAGATATTGCCCATATCAGTCTTTCAAAATCAGGGGAAATATTGGATTCAATCACCAATAACGATCAAAAAGAACACGGCAGTTTTCTACAACCTTCCATACAAAAGCTGCTTAAAAATAATTCCACTGCAATCGCATCACTTGATGCGATTGCAGTTTCTGTAGGACCAGG
>CANCRO010000112.1 GCA_947380605.1 Chitinophagaceae bacterium | reverse complement strand
CTTATTTTTAACATCCAATAATCAACTATGGGCAAAATAGATGCCAATAATACACTAAAACGTTTAAGAAATCGCTACCGATTAGTGGTAATGAATGAGGACACTTATGAAGAAGTGGTCAAGTTTCGGTTAAGCCGATTAAGTGTTTATATTGTGTTAAGCAGTACTTTTGTTTTACTAACCGTTTTAACGGTTGCGCTGATTGTTTTTACCCCTATTAAATATTATCTGCCAGGGGTGGGTTATGGTGATGCTCGACAGGTTAGAGATTTTCGAAAATTGAAAATTAGAACAGATTCTATTGAAAATGAACTAAAATTCAGACAGCAATATTTCGACCACCTAAAAAAGGTACTGGATGGTAAAGTCACAGAATTGGATACCAATAAACTTGAATTACCTAAAGTAGATAATATTACTGATTAATTATATAGTAAAGTTTCAACTTTAATTCAATTTAATAAATAAATGATTCGTTATGTTTAAATCAAAATTCAATCTATCCAACATGGAAACACCTATTGCAAGTACCACTATAGTAGCTGCCGGAACTACAATAAATGGTGATATTAAAAGCGAGGGCGATATTCGTATAGATGGTACCCTCAATGGTAATCTTACTGCAAATGCTAAAATTTTTATAGGAGCTGAAGGCATGGTGGAGGGAAATATTAATGGGGTTCATGCAGATATATTTGGAAAGGTAAAAGGGAATTTAAAAATCAAGGAATTACTACAGTTGCTTGGAAAATGTGATGTTGAGGGAGATATTTTTGCTTCAAAACTTCAAATTGAGCCTACGGCAAGATTTAATGGTAGCTGCCATACTGGAGCAAGTGTGGTTGGATTAAATAAAGAATTGGGTAATGTAGTAAATAAATAAATCTTTAAAATATCTTTGTGGGTAGTATGAGTCCACAAATAAAAATAATTTCTCCTCTCTTTTTAGTATTTAACCTTACGATTTTAGTATTGTATGCAATAAGAGGCATCTTAGCCCAATGGGGAATTGATACTACAATTTTAAACATTGCTAATGGTATCTTCTTTTTATTAAGTCTACTTACTTTTATTATGCAACGAAAGGCATTAGAAAATAGTAACCCCAATGTTTTTGTAAGAAGTGTAATGGGAGGGATGCTAATTAAAATGTTTGTAACTATTTCTGTAGTGATTGTTTATAGGTTGATTGCAGGCAATAGCGTAAGTAAGGTCTCTGTTTTTTCAGCCATGTTTTTATACCTGCTCTATCTTGGAGTGGAAGTGGCAGTAATTACCAAATTGAATAGAAAAAAAAATGGCTAAGCAGGAAGCCCCTTTACATCAACTAAAGGATTATCTTCCAGAAGGAAGTTTTGAAGCGGTTTCCCAATACTTGCTTCAGTATAAGGTTCAACTCACTATTACGCGTGAACGAAAATCTGTTTTAGGGGATTACAGAAATTCAGTAGCTGATAAAAATCATCGAATTAGTATTAATGGTAATCTAAATAAGTATTCATTCTTGATTACCCTTCTTCACGAATTGGCCCATCTCTTTACTTATGAACAATACGGACATCGAGTATCGGCTCATGGTCAGGAATGGAAGAATGAGTTTAGTAAGCTATTGGCTCAATTTTTATTAAAAAAAATTTTCCCCTTAGCAATTCAAAAAGCTTTGTATAAAACATTGCAAAATCCTGCTGCCACCAGTTGTGCGGATACTTATTTGTTGAGAGTATTGCATCAGTATGATAAAAAAATAGAGGGGGTCCATTTAATAGAAGCTTTACCCTTAGGCGCTGTTTTTAAAATAAAAGGGGGGCGAGAATTTAAAAAAGCTGAAAAAATTAGAAAGCGAATTAAATGTGTTGAAATAGCAACTGGAAAAGTGTATTTATTTAGTCCTGTTTATGAGGTCCAGGTTGCTAATTAATTCATTCTATCTTCGATTGTCTAAAGGCTTTTTTATGAAAAGTTTTATAGTAATTTAATCATCCAGATATCACAGCCAGTGTGACCACTGTTTCCTAGCGGACCTGGTAGATAGGAAAATCCAAATTGTTCATACATAGGAATGGCAGAAATTAATTCTGGCATTGTTTCTAAATACACTTTTTTATATCCTGCATTTTTTGCTTCATCAAGACATTTTTGCATGAGTGCTTTACCAATTCCTTTTCCTCTTGCAGCTGGAGATAGATATAGTTTTACCAATTCGCAGGTGTCCAAAGCTAACCCTGTTGTATGAATAATTCCACTACCGCCCACAACAAGGTTATTATATATTGCTACCTGGTAAATTCCTTTTTCCTGTTTGAATAATTCGTATAAATGATCGGTACTATCATCAAAATATACGGTACCAGGTTTATTGGCTTTAAATTCAGTTAGTGCATCTCTTATAATTTTTGCCAGCGCTTCATTATCGGTTGGTTCAATCTTTCGGATAGAAAAAGTATTCATTTGATTATTGGTCTTTTCAATTAATTATTATGTTTTTTCAATTTCAAATCTTAATTGGGGTTTATTTATACAGTCAATAAACTACAACCCCTGATATCACTGTTGTCTAGTCTTCCCAATAGCTCAAAACTGCCATCTGGGTAAAGCTTTCCTGCATCTTCAGTTGCAAGGAATGAGCAGGAATAAATATTGGCTAGATCAATACAATTAATGGCCCCACGAATAATTCGATCCTCTTTAGAGGATTGAATTGCAAATGGATCATCTTCTTCTCTTATTAACACCTTCATCCATGGAGGACAATTAAATATGCCCTCACCTTTAGAATATGCTTGGCTTAATAATTCAGTCATTCCATACTCAGAATGTATTTTTTCTACATCAAATTGTTTACATAATATTTCATGAACTTGTCCTCTTGTAATTTCTTCCCTTCGTCCTTTCATGCCACCTGTTTCCATTATCGTGGTATGTTGTAGTGTTTGTGGAAATTTTTCAGCAAAATCGAGTAGGGCAAAGGTCACACCAATTAGTATTGTTTTTTGTTGCGCTAATTCTAGTGCTTGCAAAGTCGTATTCAGTTGGTTCCAATCATTTAAATAAAAACCGCTTTTTGGGTGACCACTTTGTTGGATGAGTTCATCGGCCATCATCACGAGCGATGAATTGTTTCTTTCTAAATAAGAAGGAAGTAATGCGATAATACACCATTGGGATGGATCTCCATAAAACAAACGAAAAGTTTCATTGAAACTTCTTGAATACAAGGAAATTTCCTTTACAAAATGCTTACTGTTGACTGTTTGGCTAGTTCCGCTACTTTCGAATGTAATGGCCGGTGTAAAATCAGTAGTCATTACCTGGTGTGACTTAAAAAATCGGATAGGTAAAAAGGGGATCTTTTCAATTTCGTTTATTTGTAAGGGATCAATTTTTAATAGGTCACAGTACTGCCTGTAAACGGGGTTGAATTGGTGTTGAAATTGAAAAATAGCCAGTGCAAGGGGAGTGAAATTCTCCTCTTTTACAGTAAAGACTTTATTTTGGTTGATTATATTTTTAACAGTTGTATTCAATTTCTATTACTAAATTTGATAAATAATCTACAAAGATGCGGAACACAATTATCATTTTCATCATTAGTTTGCTAGCGGTAAGTTGTAGTAAAGATAAATATACAACCGCTCCCCAAATAAAATTTGTATCAGTTAGTCCTAATAGAGTACCTAGCGGGGTAACTCTTGGAAGTCCTGAGATTCCAATAATTACACTTTCTGTAACGGATTCGGAGGGGGATTTGGGGTTCAAAACTGGCAAAGACACTTCCTATGTTTATATAAAAAATTTATTAATTAATCGGATAGATTCATTTGTTATGCCCGATATACAATCGGTGACCACTAAAAATTTCCAGGCAGAAATCCGGATCAATGTTTTTGATGTGTTGAGAGGATCCACTCGACCACGTCCAAAAGTTGACACATTGGTGTATGAAATTTATATTGCGGATTTTGCAAAAAACAAAAGTAATAAGGTTACGACCGCCCCAATTTATTATGTAGTTCCATAATGAGGAGACTATTTTATTTTATACTTTCTCATTCTATTTTTATTGCCTTTTGTGCATCAGCACTAAGTTTTCAAACAGGGCTATTAGCTAGAATTTCAGTTAATTGCTACCTTCTTGGTTTTATTTTTTTCGCAACATTGTGTGGTTATAATGCCTATTGGTTGATTAGTAGGTATTCATTTTCTTCTTTTACTCTTCGATCACTTTTTGTTGCTGCTAGCAGTTCAATATTCGTATTTATATCGGCTTTAGTAGGCACATTGTTTTGTTATTTCCAGCTGAATTTTGTTTTTATTAATTTAGCCATTGCGGTAATTTTATTTGTTTTGTATCTATTGCCAATACTACCTTTTAAAAATTTAGGTTGGATTAAAAGTGTAGGTATTTTAAAAACGATATTACTTGCATTCGCATGGACTATCATTACTACACTCATTCCATTGCAGGTACCGCTATGGTCAATGAAGCCCTTAATAAGCTTACTATTCATTCATCGACTTTTATTTATGTTGCTACTTTGTATCATCTTTGATAGTCGAGATTTGGCTATTGATAAAATTAGGGGATTGCATAGTATGGCAACAGTTTTTAATCCCTTGTTGATTCATATTTTGATTGTTTTTATTTTCACAGGCTATATGAGTGTTAATTATTTTATGCTGGAGGAAGGAATTGGGATTGCTCATTTTATTTCACTTTCCTTCATCGGATTGATTACTTTGATTATGTATATTTTATCCTTACAAAAAAGAGGGTACCTTTTTTATTACTTTGGAGTGGATGGCTTAATGTTTTTTTCTACAATTTTGACTGGGTTGATTGAATATTTTGAACATTGAAAAATTATTTAGTATGAATACTTCCTTGTTATAATTGGTTGCTTTTAACATTACATTAGTTAATTTTACAAAAAAATAAATTTCATGGCAAAAACAAAGGCAGTTAAAAGTATACTTACTAAGGAGTCGTATTCTTTTTTAAAGAATTATATTAATAATCCATCTCCAACTGGTTTTGAAACGAGTGGACAAAAAATGTGGATAGATTATATAAAGCCTTATACCGATTCTTTTTTTACAGATCCTTATGGTACAGCTGTGGGCGTAATTAATCCTACAGCCTCTTTCAAAGTAGTGATAGAAGCGCATGCGGATGAAATAAGTTGGTTTGTAAATTACATTACTGCTGAGGGATTGATTTATTTAAAGCGAAATGGAGGAGTGGATCATCAAATTGCCCCTTCGATGAGGGTATGGATTCATGGAAAAAAGGGGCCGGTAAAAGCTGTTTTTGGATGGCCTGCAATTCATACTAGAATGGCAAATACTGACAAGGAGACTAACCCAAAAGTAGACAACCTATTTTTAGATTGTGGTGCAAGGAATAAAAAAGAAGTAGAGGCTTTGGGAATTCATGTAGGTGCGGTGGCTACCTACGAAGCTGGTTATGAAGAGATGGCTTATGATTACTTGGTAGGACGTGCTTTTGATAACAGGGTAGGCGGTTTTATGATAGCTGAGGTAGCTAGGCTGTTAAAACAAAATAAGAAGAAATTGCCTTTTGGATTATATATAGTAAATGCTGTTCAGGAAGAGATTGGATTGCGCGGTGCCGAAATGATTGCACGTAGAATAAAGCCAGATGCTGCAATAATTACAGATGTAACCCATGACACTTCTACTCCGATGATTAATAAGATGATTCAAGGAGATATCGCTTGTGGAAAAGGACCTTCTCTAACTTATGGTCCGGCAGTTCATAATAAATTGTTACAGGTAGTTCAGTCGGTAGCGGAAAAAAACAAAATCCCTGTTCAATTAAATACGGCTAGTAGAAGTACTGGAACCGATACAGATGCTTTTGCTTATGCTAATGATGGATGTCCTTCGGTTCTCATTTCAATTCCATTAAGATATATGCATACGACGGTGGAAATGTTACATAAGAGTGATATAGAAAATACCATTGAATTAATGTATGAAACCTTGCTCACATTGACGCCTAAAACTAACTTGAGTTATTTTTAATATTCTGAAAGGGTAAGTTGATTTTTACCTTACCCTTTTCTTTACATCGATTTTAAATTCGCTATTGTAGCAATCGGATTAGAAGATTTAAAAACTGTACTTCCTGCTACCAATACATCCGCACCGGCAGCTATAATTTGTTGAGCGTTTTGTTCGGTCACTCCTCCATCAATTTCAATTTTTACGTTGAGTGATTGTTCATCAATCATTGTTCTCAATTGTTTTATTTTTTGTATTGTATTAGGGATAAACAATTGTCCTCCGAAACCTGGATTTACACTCATTAAGCAAACCAGATCTATATCTTTTAATACATCTTTCAATAAGGAAATGGGGGTATGAGGATTAACAGCTACACCGGCCTGCATACCTAAACTTTTAATTTGCTGAATATTTCGGTGTAAATGGGGGCAAGCTTCTATGTGAACGGTTAAAATATCTGCGCCGGCTTTTTTAAAAGCTTCTGCATAATTTCCAGGTTCCTCAATCATTAAGTGAACATCGCATATTTTGGTGGTAGCTTTTCTAAAAAACTCTACCAGCATAGGTCCAAAGCTTATATTCGGAACAAATCTTCCATCCATTACATCTAAATGAAACCAGTCAGCCTGGCTTTTATTGAGCATGTCACAGTCATCTTTTAATTGTAAAAAATTAGCAGAAAGTAAGGAGGGTGCAATAATGGCCATTGTATTGATTATTTATTAGTTAGATGAATGATATTTTTTCGAATGGGTATGGGTAATTTAATTAACAATGTACTTAAATGCGCTACCACTTTTTAAATCTTCAAAAAGCAAGTTATTTAAATCCTGCCGATTTCAATTGGGTACTTAGTTAATTCCCAATCTTTTTAAAGCATCTTTCGCTTCAATGTAATTCGGATCAATTTGTAAAGCTAACTGGTAGTTTTCAATTGCTTCTTTTCTTTTGTCTAATTTTTCATAACATCTGCCCATCCAGTAATACCCCTCATCAAAGGTATTTTGAATTTTTACAGCATTTTTCATGACATCTAGTGCTAATTGATATTGGCTTAGATCAAATAAGCAAATTGCTTTTTCTCTATAAGCCATCATATTGCGATAATCAATTTCAAGGCATTTATTGAAATAACTAATGGCTTTTTGTTTTTCTTCTGTATAGCTAAAATATAACCCTTTTATAAATAGGGCCTGAGTTTCTGCACGATAGCCCTTTGCCGATAATAAGGCATCTGCAAGGAATAAGGCTTTTGGATTTTTTATTTCCGCATAAAGAGATCCAAGGGAAATGATGTATTCTATTTTGGGATTGATAGCAATAGCTCTTTCAAAACAATGCACTGCTTGAAGCGTATCGCCGTTTTCGAAGTGTAAAGTGGCTTTTATGTCCTGAAAGCGATCATTCAAAGAATCTTTCTTAATGGCAATATCGGTTTCAAGTAGCGCTTGGTCATAATTACCATTTTCTCTGAAATATTGAATAAGATTTTCCCTGGTTAAAGTAGAGTCTGGAAATTGAGTTACTTGATCTCTTAGCTCTTTTTCTTTTTTAGGTAAAGTTTGGTCGGTTTTTTCTGCAGATTGACTACAGGAACT
>CANCRO010000111.1 GCA_947380605.1 Chitinophagaceae bacterium | reverse complement strand
AAAAAATGATTTTAAAAAACTCAACATAATTAGACAAATTCTTGTTATTGTTGCAAGATGCAGGTCACTATTACCATTATACGATACCCCAAAAAATATGTTTATTTCGCTCTACTAGCAATGGCAATTCACCGTTTCCCATTGTGGTTCAATAAAAAAATTTCATTTTTCAAATTAATGGGATGTGGTAAAAACGGAACCTTTGACAAAAATCCCGATTGGCAGCAATGGGGTATACTTACCGTCAATCAATTACCTGAAGAAACAATCAATAGTAATCAAGAAAAAATGATTGCTGAATTGTATGGCAGTTTTATTAGCCGTTGGTTTAAATATTTCAACTGCGAAACCTGGACAATTTATTTAAAGCCTATTGAAGGTCATGGAAGCTGGGACGGAGGTAATCCTTTTGGGAAAATTGAAAAAGCTACCGACTATGATGGTCCTATTGCTATTTTAACCAGAGCAACCATTAGATTAACCAAATTAAATGCTTTTTGGAAAAACGTAGATGGTGTAGCACAGCAAATGGCTAGTGCTGAAGGTTTAATCACCTCCATTGGAATTGGCGAAGTACCTTTTATCAAACAGGCAACCTTTAGCATTTGGGATAGTAAAGAATCGATGAAAAAATTTGCCTACCAAATGCATCAGCACCAAGAGGTAATTAAAAAAACAAGAAAAGAAAACTGGTACAGTGAAGATATGTTTGTCCGCTTTATTCCGCTCCGTACTTTTGGAACCATTAATGGAGCTAACCCTTTTAAAAGTTTATAACTAATTGAATGTTGCTAGAATTTCAATTACTGAATTTTTTGATAGACAACAATTTATTGATCATATTCAAATTTAAATGACGATAGATCAGGAATGTTTTTTCTTGCGCGTTTGGTTTCAAGACCATAAATTAATTGCCCTAGATGCTTCATAAACGGTAAACCAATCGTTTCGTATTCATAAATATCATCATTAAGAATGCCGTCTTTATTACAATAGATAGTACAAGACAAAAAGAATTCTATCTTCTTATCAAAGTCAACTATATAAGCCACATCAGTTAATTGACCATAAGCATCCCCTTCTTTATTGAAAATTCTTATATTTTTTGGTATTAACCCTTTTTGGGATCCTAATAATAAAAATTTGCTGTAAGCAGGCCAATAAGTTGCGGAATCAGCCGAATAGGGAGGTGATAAACTTTCTGATGGTAACTGACTCATATGTTTCAACATAAAAGTTCTATCCTCTGCAGTAATATTAAATCGTTGGGCTGAATTAACACTATTAGGGAAAACCAGTCCAACTAAAATTGCATGTAAATCCGCTAAGCCAATCTTATTTTTTGTAGAGAAATCCATTGGCTGATTGATCAATTTACCTCCATTATAAAATGCTTTGCCAATAGAATCCTTACGAACTGGATATTTCCGGAGCGCTGATTGCATCGGTTGATTATAAAGGCTGCTACCCTGCGGTGATAAAAATTTGATAGGGTTGGTATGCCTATTTTCATCAGCCGAAAGAGAAACGCCCAGACGATGGTAAATCTGAGTAGAACCATACCCTTTCTTCTGCAGCTGCTCATTAATATAATCTTGCCCTAAAAATTCATATAAACGATTGTAAGCATCATTATCACTTACTATAAGAATTTTTTTAATATATTGAGCAATACTAGGTTTCCCATCTTTTGTGGTAGGATCATTATAAACAGGCGTTTGGCCGCTATAGGCCTGATCTGTAAGCATGGTGGTATTTTTATCCAATCCATTTATTTTTAATTCGTTCAGCTTCTGCAAGGATAATAATGAAATAGGCAGCTTTACAGTAGACGCTGGATAAAAATACCTGGTTGAATTCAAGTTAAAACTATGATTGGTAAGCACAGGACTTCCATTATCCGATCTGTCAATAGCGGTATAAATGATTTGAACGTTCCAATTCTCTCGATTTTTAAGTACTTGATCAAATAATTGTGGGTACTGGCTTAGCAGATTTTCAAAAAAGGTATCCTTTATAACCACCTCCTTTACAACGACTTTTGGGGCTAAAACGGTAGGTTTCTCAAACACTGGAGGAGGTGTTTTCCTAGTTACTGAACAGGAAACTACCAACAAAGTGCTAGCAAGTAAAAAGACAAGGAGGGGTTTGTTTAGTCCCATAGTAAGTATTTGAGTGTAAAATTCATGAAAAATCTAAAATAACCAGCCAACTACTTCAAAGAGTTTTTCCCCTATCTTTGCGGACTTCTAAAAAATTAACATTTTAGCTATTAAAAGTAACAGATTATGAAATTGAAAGGCTTAGTTTGGTTTTTCGCCATTGCACTAGTTTTTATCTCCCTTTGGGAACTATCCTACACATGGGTGATACAAAATTACGAAGGAAAGATAAAAGTACAGGCTGAAAGAATTGTAAAATCACAATTCCCTGATGTAAAGGGTGAGGATAAAGACTTGCTTGTTAAAAGTAGGATGCAGCGTCTATTGGATAGTACAAGGGATAAAAGCATCTACCCAATAGTGGGTACCACTTACCAAAAGTGTAAAGAAAACGAATTAAAACTTGGTCTTGATTTGCAAGGTGGTATGAGTGTAACCATGGACGTTAGTTTGGAGGGCTTATTGAAATCAATGAGTAACAATCCCAAAGATCCTGCACTTTTAAAAGCGATTCAAACAGCTAATGCACAAAAAATAAGTAGCAATACTGATTATATTACCCTATTTACTTCTGCTTACAAAGAACAAAATCCAGGAGCAAAACTTACTTCATTATTTGCAGGTGCAGGTAAGCAAGTTAAAATAACGGATAGTGATGATAAAGTGGTTGACCAGATTAGAACAACAGCTAAAGGTGCTATTCAAGAAACTTATAAAATCTTATTAAAGAGAATTGACAAATTTGGTTTGGCTAGTCCTACTATCAATCTCGATGAAAACAGAGGTATTATAAACGTAGAGCTAGCGGGCATTACAGATAAAGAAAGAGTTAGGAAATTGCTTCAAGCAAGTGCCAACCTTCAATTCTGGGAAGTGTATAATATCAGTGAATTAGCTACTTCACTTCAAAATGCTGACAAAGCGGTAAGTGACTATTTAAGCGGAGTAAAGGCTTCAGATACTTCCAACAAAAATATTGTAGACTCTGCAAAAAAAGCTGCTAATCAAAACGCCTTTTTCAAAGTGATCAACCCGATTGATGGACAACAAGATCCAAAAACTGGAAGACCTGTTTATAGTTCAGCTATTGGAAGTATTGCATTGAAAGATACCGGTGTTTTTAATTCCTACATGAACTTAGAAATAGTTAAAAACAGTTTACCTGCTGATGTTAAATTCCTTTTGGGTGTAGAAGAAAAAGCTGAAAAAAGTGGTCTTCGTTATTACCCTTTATATGCTATTAAAACAGTTCCTGGAACTGACAAAGCAAAACTTGAAGGAGAAGGTGTTGAAGAATCAAGCCAAGGTTTTGATGACAGAGGTCGCCCTTCAATTAAAATGCAAATGACAGCGGTTGGTGCTAAAACATGGGCAAGACTAACCACAGATAACACCAACCGTCCAATCGCCATAGTTTTGGATGATATTGTTTATTCTGCGCCAAATGTAAATGGTCCTATCGAAGGAGGTAGTTCTGAAATTTCTGGTAGCTTTACAACTGAAGAAGCACAAGATCTTGCCAATATTTTAAAATCTGGTAAAACCAATGCTCCAGCAAAAATTGTTGCTGAACAAATTGTAGGCCCTACCCTTGGTAAAGCTGCTGTAAGTGGCGGTATCATGGCTTTTGGCATTGCCTTTCTAGTAATTTTTGGTTTGATGCTAGTTTACTACAACAGTGGTGGCTGGGTTGCCAACATCTCCCTAATCTTAAACTTATTATTTACAATAGGCGTGTTGAGCGCTATGGGATTTACGCTAACTGCAGCAGGTATTGCTGGTTTAGTTTTAACCATTGGTATGGCAGTAGATACCAACGTAATTATTTTTGAAAGAATCAAAGAGGAACTTACCAAAGGGAAATCGTACGAACAAGCCGTTAACGACGGTTATAAGCGTTCACTCGCTCCTGTTATTGATGCGCACGTTACTACCCTATTAACCGCCATTATCCTTGCTTATTTTGGATTAGGCCCTGTATTGGGTTTTGCAACTACTCAAATCATTGGTATCCTTCTTTCATTATTCTGCGGAATTTTAGTATCTAGATTAATCACTGATTTCTGGACCAATAAAAAACGTCACTTTAATTACTTTACTGGTTTATCTAAGAGGGTGTTTAAACATGCTAAATACAAATTTATTGAATACAGAAAAGTAGCTTATGGTATTTCAATCATTGTACTTTTATTAGGTATTGGTTCTTATTTTAACAGTTTCCATTATGGAGTAGAATTTAAAGGTGGTCGTAGTTATACGATTGAATTCCCTCAATCTGTATCCAATGAATCTGTTCAAGATGATCTTAGAAAGTCTTTACAAGGTGATTTCCCTATCATTAAAACAGTAGGTGATAATAAACACTTAAACATTACCACTTCTTATTTAATTGGACAAGACAATGCAGATGAAGCAGTTCAAACCAAATTATATGAAGGTTTAAAGAAAGTGCTACCTAATATCAGTTATGAGAATTTCTCTAAAAACAGTATTCAGAGTTCACAGACTATACAGCCAACCATTTCTGCTGATCTAAAAGCAGGTGCTATCAAGGCTATTATTTTTGGACTATTAGCTATTTTCATCTACATCTTTGTACGTTTCCGTGACTGGAGATATTCTTTTGGTACAATTGTAGCTTTATTACATGATGTATTGGTAATGTTAGCTGTATTTTCATTCTTTAAAAATATCGTTCCATTCCCATTGGAAATCGATCAGCATTTTATCGCAGCTATTTTAACGGTTATTGGTTTTAGTATGAATGATACCGTAATCGTATTTGATAGAATCCGTGAATATAGTAAAGGTTCTAAAGCCAGTGATAAGGGGGATATTATTAATCGTGCGATTAATGATACACTTAGTCGTACGGTAATGACTTCTCTAACGGTATTCTTAACTCTTTTAATCTTATTCATCTTTGGTGGAGAGGTGACTAGAGGTTTTGCATTCGCCATGTTGATTGGGGTAATCACTGGTACTTACTCATCTATTTTTGTAGCGGCTCCAATATTGGTAGACTTTGCAAAAGACAAGGCCTTAGGAGAAGCAGAAATAATTAGTAGCGATAAACCTACAGCAAAAAAAGCTTAGTTTAAATTATATAGTTCCCAATAAAAATGCCTGTTCAGTGAACAGGCATTTTTATTGGGAAAATAACAACCCATAGAAAGGTTGCCCCTAAGACTTTTAAAAATAATTAAACAGCAAATGAAGTCCCGCAACCGCAAGTATTACTCGCATTGGGGTTTTTAAAGGTAAAACCACGAGAATTTAATCCACCCTGCCAATCCACTTCCATTCCCATTAAATAAATTCCATGAGAGCGATCCATAACACATGGAATAGCATTGATTTCAAAATGGTCATCTTTTTCAGTAGGTATATCAAATCCCAACACATAGGTCATGCCACTGCAGCCTCCCCCTTTAACGCCTACCCGCAAAACATTTCTTTTATCAAAATCAATTTCATTCATCAAGCGTTTAACTTCTTCCACTGCACCCTGCGTTAGACTAACGGGAGCTGCTATCATTGTTTCCATAAATTTGACTTTATTTATGTAAAGGTATCAATTTTTTTAAAAGATGTAGATATCCTATTTTTTCGAAAGAAGGAAAATATGAGTACCTTATTGTTGTATTTTTGTAAAAAAACATGCTACTATTTGAAGTTGGAACCATAGAAATACAAGGAATAGCCATCGTCCTCATCTTTGGGTTACTTTTTTATCTATTGACTGAACTCCGCTCAGTAAGAAGAGAAATCGCTCAAAAACAGCCAGTAAAAGCAGTCAACGGACCTTTGATGCTGCAAGCCTATGAAAGACTTGCCCTACTCACCGACAGAATTTCTTTAAAAAACCTGATCACCAGAATGCATACCAACATTCTAACTGTTGCTGAATTACAAGCTGGACTTATAGAAACTATTCGCAATGAATTTGAACATAATACCACTCAACAGATCTATATCAATACGGAGGTTTGGAAAGCGATCACGAATTTAAAGGAACAAAATATTTTCATCATCAATCATTTGGCAAGTACATTAGCTCCCCAAGCAAATGCAATAGAACTGAGTAAAATTATTATGGAATATTGTTCTAATGACAATGCTGAATTAAGTCAATTAGTATTGGATGCTATTCAATTTGAAGTGAAAAAATTATTATAATTTTTGAATCAAATGCCTTAATTGCCTTTATGAAAAAAAAATATACCGATGACGGCATTGAAATAAAGGAGGTATATTCTAACCTTGATCTAGGCTTACCGCCTGATGAATTACCGGGTAAATTCCCCTTCACCAGAGGGATACAAGCTGATATGTATCGCGGTAAATTATGGACCATGCGGCAATATGCTGGATTCAGCACTGCACAAGAGAGTAACCAACGCTATCATTATTTATTATCAAGAGGTGTCAATGGATTAAGTATAGCTTTTGATTTACCCACTCAAATCGGATTTGACAGTGACCATGAACTTTCAGAAGGAGAAGTTGGTAAAGTAGGTGTTGCGATTGATTCTCTTGAAGACATGGAAGTTTTATTCAAAGGAATAAAATTAGAAGAAATTACTACTTCGATGACCATCAATGCTACTGGTTTTATTTTGCTTGCATTTTATATTGCATTAGCAAAAAAACAAGGGGCAGATTTAAATAAAATCTCTGGTACCATTCAAAATGATATTTTAAAAGAATACGCAGCAAGAGGAACCTATATTTACCCTCCCCAGCCCTCCATGAGAATCACCACAGATATATTTGATTGGTGTGAAAAAGAAATTCCAAAATGGAATACTATTTCAATTTCTGGATACCATATTCGAGAAGCAGGGAGTACTGCCATCCAGGAAATTGCATTCACTTTAAGTAATGGAAAAGCTTATGTTAAGGCAGCTCTGGAAAAAGGAATAGCTATCAATACGCT
Source organism: Chitinophagaceae bacterium (assembly GCA_947380605.1). Lineage (GTDB taxonomy): Bacteria > Bacteroidota > Bacteroidia > Chitinophagales > Chitinophagaceae > Ferruginibacter. The sequence continues at coordinate 748 of CANCRO010000111.1, read as the reverse complement.
AGGCAAACGGCTCTCCTTCTTTTTTAATGCCCATAATAATTTATTCGAAGAAGTATCTAAATTCAGAGCGGCAAGGAAAATGTGGGCTATTATAATGAAAGGCCTTGGAGCAACTGATCCTAAAGCAATGATGCTTCGCTTTCATACACAAACAGGAGGTGCTACGCTCACTGCTCAACAACCATTCAATAATATTACGCGTGTGGCGCTTCAAACCCTTTCAGCTGTGTTAGGTGGTACTCAAAGCCTCCATACTAACAGTTATGATGAAGCGCTTAATTTACCGAGTGAAGAAGCTGCGGCTATTGCTTTAGGTACACAACAAATTGTAGCCTACGAAAGTGGTGTTGCCGATACAGTAGATCCATTAGCCGGTAGTTTTTTTATTGAAAGCCTGACCAATGAAATAGAAACGAAAGCATGGGAAATCATCAAAAAAATTGATGCGATGGGAGGAAGTGTAGCGGCTATAGAACAAGGTTATATGCAAGATGAAATTGCTAAAAGCGCCTATGAATACCAGCGACAAATTGAAAGCGGTGAAAAAATAATAGTGGGTGTCAATAAATTTCAAAACGAAAAAAGCACTGCTCCTTTTGGTTTTAAAATCAATGATAGTATCCGCCAGATTCAAATAGATCAACTCAACGCATTAAAATCTAGAAGAGACAACACAAAAGTGCAAGACTGCTTGGATAAAATTAATGAGGCTGCTAGAGGAAATAGTAACCTAATGCCCTTTGTACTA
>CANCRO010000110.1 GCA_947380605.1 Chitinophagaceae bacterium | reverse complement strand
GTAAACCATCTTTTTAACATTGGAATAATTCCTTCAAATGCTGAATCATGACCAGAAATATTCGATGAAGTAGATTGATCTAAAGAAGAGCTATTAGAAAATCCTGACTCAAATCCGCTGTCATTTAAAGTAAGCTCTTCATTTTCATTCGCCCCTAAAGGATGGGCGTGTAATAAAATATTCAAAGCAGTATCGGATAAAGTACTGATTGGTTTATCCAAACTAATTTTATTTTTTTTAGCAATTGCCTCAATATTTTTATATAGATATGCTTCGCGTTCTTCTCCCAACGGGGCTATGCCACCCTCCTTAATAGAAAGGCTTCTATCAGGCAATACAGATTCCATGCTAATGGCAAATACATTCCCTAAACCCTTACAGGTAGGACATGCTCCATAAGGACTATTAAAAGAGAATGCATTGGGGGAAGGCTCTTCGTAACTAATACCTGTTTCTAAACACATCAATTGTTTGCTATATACTGCTACTGCATTATCATCTTTAGATGAATTACTTTTTTCGTCTACAGATTTTTCTGCTTTCTTTTTTGTAGCAGTAGCAACGGATTGAGGGGCAACAAATAGTAAGTCTTTTCCAATCTGTAAAGTTTTCTGCACACTTTGACTTAATCTTAATTTCATTTCTTCATTGACAGGTAATCTATCCACTACCACTTCAATGTCATGAATTTTATAACGGTCAACCTGCATTTTAGGAACCAGATCTTTAATCTCTCCGTCAATCCTTACTTTTACAAATCCTTTCTTTCGAATATCTTCAAACAACTCACGGTAATGTCCCTTTCTTCCTCGAACCAATGGCGCTAATAAACTTATATTTCTATCCTTAAATTTTGAAAATATATCCATTACAATTTCCTCTTCACTAAACTTGACCATCTTTTTTCCTGTATTGTAACTATAGGCCTCTCCTACTCTTGCATACAACAAACGAAGAAAATCATAAATTTCAGTAATGGTTCCCACAGTACTTCGTGGATTTTTATTAGTAGTTTTTTGCTCAATTGAAATTACTGGAGAAAGACCGGTAATCTTATCAACATCTGGTCGCTCCATATCACCCATAAACTGACGAGCATAAGCACTGAAACTTTCCATATAACGCCGCTGTCCCTCATTATAAATAGTATCGAAGGCTAGCGAAGATTTTCCGCTCCCACTCACTCCTGTAAATACCACTAATTGGTTCTTAGGAATTTTGATATCTAAATTTTTCAGATTATGTTCCCTAGCCCCAAAAACTTCGATGAATTCGTTACTAACCAATAGGCTAGAGGAGTTGTTTTTCGATTTTGCCATTTATTTAAAACTTATTGTAAATATACTAAACAAAATGGGGGCGATTTAGTTGAAAAATAACTATCCAAAATATATGGAGGAAATACCCGTTAATCTTAAGCGATTGAATGATATCTATGGAAGATTAAATTCAAATTTATGACTGACATCTCTAGCAATTTCTATGAAAGTCTATGCTTCGCTCATACGCTTGAGGTAATTGATCACCGCCGAAATCTCTCCATAGGAATAGGCTTCGCCAAGGCTTTTCTTAATAGGACCAACACCTAAGCTATTTTTATTTTCTTCAATCGCTTTGATAATTATATCAAGATTATCCTTTCTTACAATTTCATTAATGTTAAGCTCACCTGTAAAAACAAAATGGCCTAAATGTTCTTCAATCGTACTTCTTTTCAGCTCTCTTTCAAAAGCAATTTGATCAATATCTTTTCCCATTTTAAATAGGCTAAGACTAATTTTTTTCGTCTCTGTTGGCTTATTCGAAACTGCAACTGCCCGTTGACGTTTGGGAGCTTTTACATCCATTTTTGTGGCCAGTCCATTCAATCTGCAATAATCGATGATTGGGTCTAAAAATAAAGAACCATATTTTACCAATTTCAAATTTCCAAAGCCGGAAATGTTTGACAAATCAGCTGTTCGCAAAGGTAAATAGGTGGCCATCTCCAATAAAGTGGCATCTGAAAAAACTTGAAAAGCCGCCACATTCTCTTCCTTTGCAATTTGATAACGGATATTCTTTAAAATGGCTAACAAATCCCGATGAGCACTCTCCGTTCGTTGATTCGTGCTGCTTAATTCTTTTCTCTCTGCCACAGATTTTACTAACTTGACAGTCATTTCACCTTGAAGAATTAAACGGCTAGTTTCATTCAATTGAAGTACGGGATATTCACCCTCACTCTGTTGTAAATAGCCTAGGTACAACATTTCTCTTAGGTATAATTTCCATTGATCCTTGCTGATATCTTTTCCAATTCCGTATGTTTTTATTGACTGGTGCTCAGCCCTGGTAGTGGAGCTACCTCTCAAAAAGTCAATCACATAATTAATTCCAAATTTACCATTGAGCCTGCTGACAGCACTTAATAATTTTTGTGCTTCTACGGTGGCATCTGTTTTTTCTTCTTCACTTAAACAAACATCACAACTGCCACAAAAAGAAGGTGCGGGTTCATCGAAATAATTTAATAGATATTGACGTCTGCATTGTCTAGTTGAACAAAGCTTTGACATTTGATCTAGTTTCTTCAACATGATCTTTGACTGAGCCTCATTGCCTTCGATAGTTGCAAAACTTTTTAATTTAAAAACATCGGCTGCACTATAAAACAATATCGCTTCACTAGGTAAGCCATCTCTTCCTGCCCTTCCTGTTTCCTGATAATACCCTTCAATATTTTTAGGGAGATCTGCATGAATCACATAGCGAACATTACTTTTATTAATTCCCATTCCAAATGCAATTGTGGCTACTATAATTTTTAATTCATCTCGTAAAAAACGCTCTTGGTTTAACTCTTTTACTTTATTGTCAAGGCCTGCATGATAGGCTGCAGCTGCATATCCATGACTTGTCAATTCTTCTGCTAGCTTTTCAGTTGCATTTCTACTAAGACAATAAATAATTCCACTATCTTCCGAATGCGCTTTGATATAAGTTAAAAGCTGCGGTAAATAATTTTTCTTAGGCCTAATAAAATAACTAATATTCGGACGATTAAAAGAATTTTCAAAAACAGTGTAATCATCAATTGCAAGCTTTTGAATTATATCTTGTTTAGTAAGTTTGTCTGCTGTAGCTGTTAAAGCAATAATGGGTGTAAGAGGAAATTGTTTTTTTAGTTGTCCCAACACTAAATATTCAGGTCTAAAATCATGTCCCCAATGGCTGATACAATGTGCTTCATCAATTGCAAATAGAGACACATCGATAGCTTTCAAATAAGCTAAAAGACTATTTTGACCTAGCAATCTTTCAGGAGCAACGTATAATAATTTAAGTTGGTTATTTTTTAATCGCTCAATAATTACCGATTGTTCTGAATTAGATTGAGAAGAATTTAAAAAAGCAGCAGCTACACCATTTAATTTCAGTGCATCTACTTGATCTTTCATTAAGGCAATCAGGGGTGATACAACTATGGTGACTCCCTCAAAAACCAACGCTGGAATTTGATAGCATAAAGACTTGCCTCCACCAGTAGGCATTAATACAATACTGTCTTTTTTTGCTAAAACATTTTCAATTATTTCCTGCTGGTTATGTCTAAATTTATTATAGCCGAAATACTGCTGCAGCGCTTCCCTTATATCCATCATACATTATCTTTTTTATACATTTCGACTTTGCTAAGATAAAACAAGTAATTGATTGGTTTATTATCCAAACTAAATGAAAATTAGCTCAATTTTACTTCAATTTAGAAAAAATAATCTGCTAAAAGATTATAAACGATTATAGAGGAATATTTCTTTGATTATCAATATTTTCAAGTTAAAATTGGCCTTCATTGAAAGGCTAAAAACCTCTTTTTATTGAAAATTTATTTGGAACTATACCCTATGCACATTTACCTTTGCAGTAGTTCTTTAGTTATCACTTATCAAGAAAGGCAGAGGGTAATGGCCCGATGAAGCCTTGGCAACCTATTTTTACCGTCTACTCAAGACAATTAAGAATAAAGGTGCCAATTCCATCCGCTACGGCGGAGAGATAGGTCAGATTCACAGCTTCAAATATCTATTCAAAATATTAACAGCTCATCTGATTTATCGGATGAGCTGTTTTGTTATATCCTTCATTCATTCAATCTAAAATTTGAATAAATGCTCGTTTAGCAAAACCTTTAGGAGTAAATTAAAGAACCAAGGCTTGATAAAATAAAATTAACAAATGGAACCAGGAAAAAAATTAACGATTGGATTGTTTGGATTTGGAGTAGTAGGAAAAGGATTATATGATGTTTTGCATAATACAGCCACCCTTCAATCTACCATTAAAAAAATCTGTATAAAAAATACGGACAAAAAAAGAAGTATTGGTCAAGAGAATTTCACCTCTGATGCTGCTGAATTGTTGAATGACAAAGAAATTAATGTAATTGTAGAATTAATTGATGATTCTAAAGCTGCTTTTGAAATTGTTAAATCTGCTCTACAAAATGGTAAAGCGGTGGTAAGTGCGAATAAAAAAATGATCGCAGAAAATTTCGAAGAGTTGCTAGCACTTCAAAAAAAGCATCAAACACCTTTTTTATATGAAGCCTCCTGCTGCGCCAGTATGCCACTCATTAGAAATCTAGAAGAATATTATGACAATGACCTTTTACAATCTCTGAGAGGCATAATCAATGGATCTACTAATTTTATTTTAACTAAAATATTTCAAGAGCAACTAGATTTTTATGCTGCATTAAAAATGGCTCAGCAATTAGGATTTGCAGAAAGTAATCCAAAATTAGATATTGGAGGATTTGATGCTGCAAATAAACTCAGCATATTACTAGCACATTCCTTTGGCGTAATTGCTGGTATCGATCAATTCATATTTAATGGAATAGAAAATATTTCTCTACTAGATGCTGAATTTGCAAAAGAAAAAAGATTTAGCATCAAATTGGTTGCCAATGCTCAAAAATTAAAAAATGGCAAGTTAGCAGCATTTGTATTACCTCAATTTGTAAGTAATACGGACGACCTCTATCACGTTCAAAATGAATTCAATGCCGTTACTACGGAAAGCGCTTTTGCTGATAAGCATTTCTTTAAAGGAAAGGGTGCAGGCGCATTTCCTACTGCCTCTGCAGTTTTAAGTGATATCTCCGCACTTCGTTACAACTATAAATATGAGTATAAAAAAATATACCATCAAACCGATACTACTTTGACCAACGATTTTTATTTAAAAGTATTTATCAGTGTAGATGATCTAAGTAAAATAAATAAAGACCACTTTGAATGGATAGAAGATCTTCACAATGGACTTCAATACAGTTGGATGGTGGGCAGCATTCATGCGGAAAAATTATTTAACAGTAGCTGGTGGAAAGAAAAAGGAATATCACTTATTGTTTATCCAGAGGGAGTGGAAGAAAGTGTAAACCTTGATAAAAATTAGAGGGTATGGCAGTAAATAGACTTTAGTTAAATAACTAAAGTCTATTGTGAAATATAATTGTGTAATAAAGTAATGGTTTCTTTTTGTGATTCAATGATAGCCGATACTACGTCGGTAATTGAAATAATGCCAGTTACTATTCCATCTTGCATAACTGGTAAATGACGAATATGTCTTTCGCTCATCAATTCCATACACTTATCAATATTATCACTTGGAGATACTGAAATCACCTCCTTAGTCATAATTTCTTTTACCAATGTATCATGAGAGGACTTTCCTTTCAATATTATTTTTCGAGCGTAATCCCTTTCGGATATAATACCTATTAATTGTTGATGCTCAATAACCAGTAAAGCGCCAATATTCTTTTCACCCATTGCCTTCAAGGCATCATACACCGTATAATCACTGGTTATAGAAAAGACTTTAGTCCCCTTAGCTTGTAAAATTTCAGCAACTTTCATAATCTATTTATTTAATCGTTTACTAAACAAGTTGGCTTCCATAGAACAAATAATAAAAATATTATTATTGCAACATGAAGTTAATAAAGTAGTAGAATAAAGAAAATGATTTTAATATAAAGTATTGCTACTTTTATTTAAGGTTGACTATCAATTGATTACTAAAATTTGTATGCCCCTATCAACAATATCACAATTTATTTTGCAAACTAGTCCAACCGCCGCCATTGAAAACTGATGAATACCCGCTGGAGATAAGAATACTTTTCGCTGAAGAGCTCCTCATGCCAGAAGCACAACAAGTAATAATTGGTTTGTTTTTATCTTTTAATTTCGACAAATTATTTCTTAGCTGATCAACGGGAATATTTAATGCTCCCTTAATATGGCCGCCTTCAAACTCACCCTTACTTCTCACATCTACTATGATTGCGCCTTCCTGCAACAATTGAGCATAATCGACTTTTTTTCCTATCCCCATTATTTTTTTAATAGTATTAATCATAGATTTTATATTTTATAAAATTGTATAAATGATATCCTTTTTTGAAAGAAATTAATTATCAGATAAAGCCATTGATACTTCTCGATTATTAAAGATAATTTTCCCATTATAATTTACTTCCCAGGTAATTGGCAATGCCTTTTTTAACATATGGCTTACACCACAATATTTCTCTTGTGAAAGGTTAACCGCTTCCAATGCATCTTCTCGGCGAGAAGCTTCACCATGAAATTCATACACTACATGCATAGCAACATATTCTATTGGCACTTGTTTACTCAATTCTCCAGTTACTTTGATAGAAAAGTCAGTAACTTCTTTATTCGCCTTACGAAAAATTGAAACAATATCCATTCCCGTACATCCAGAAAGTGCAGTCAGTACAAAAGGCTTGGGAATAGAGCCATTGTCTTCACCACCTACTCTTTCAGGTGCATCCATAATTACGGTATGCCCATTTACTAATGCGTTAAATTGCATTTTACCCATCCATTGGGTTTCAATTTCATGTTGTGCCATACTAGTTTCTTTTAGTGACTGTAGAATAAAAGTTGTTGTAGTTTATTTTTAATTATAGTTATTAATTAAACTAACTGAATGTAAAATTAACCACTGAAAAACCCTTTTTTGGTTACAAATGTTACAATTAAACCGATAAATTATATGCCGAATCAATTTGAATGATTATAATAAAAAACTCCCGATGCACTGATAGTTCATCGGGAGTTAAATATTTAAAGTCAATTACCTACTTCCATCCGCCCCCTAAGGCCTTATAGATATTAGTAATAGAATTAAATTGACGTTTTTTCGCTTCTACCAATTCTAATTTTGATTCTAGTGCATCTCTTTGAGCCATCAAAACTTCTAAATAATTAGCCCTCGCAGATTTAAATAAATCATTCGAGATATCAATAGATGTAATCAATACATCTACTTCCTTCGACTTCAAATTGTAGACTTTCTCCAAGTTATTAATATTCGACAACTCATTAGACACTTCAGCAAATCCATTTAAAATTGTTTTTTGGTAATTATACAGCGCTTCTACTTGAAGAGCATTGGCGGTATTAAATTCAGCAGTTATTGCTTTTCTATTTACAATAGGTCCTGCTAAATCACTTACCAATGAGTATAATAAAGATTGAGGTGTTCTTAGTAAATAACTTGGTTTAAATGCCTGAAAACCCATTGAACTCGTGATATCTAAAGATGGATAAAATTCCAATCGAGCAGCCCTAGCATCACATTTAGTAGCTAATAATTCCAATTCAGCTTGCTTTATATCGGGTCTATTTACCAATAATTGAGAAGGAATACCCACTTTTATTTTAGCAGGCATTTGGGTAGAAAAAGTTGATTTATCACGAATTATTTTTTGAGAAAATCTTCCTAATAGAAAATTAATTTTATTTTCATTCTCTGCAATTCTTTGTAGTAGCTCAAATTCAAGGCCCTGCGAATTAAATACCTGAGCCTCAAATTGCTTTACAGCCAATTCTGTTACTACGGAAGCCTCCTTCTGTACTTTAACAATTTCCAATTGGTTTTTTTGTAATTGAATCGTTTCCCTGATAATTTCTAACTGATTATCTAATGAGAGTAATTCATAATAGCTATTAGCAACTTCAGCAAC
>CANCRO010000109.1 GCA_947380605.1 Chitinophagaceae bacterium | reverse complement strand
ACCAACTACTATTGCTACAATAAGTGTTTCCATAATTTGATAATAGGTAATATTTTAAATACTTAGCATAGTATTGATTGCAACTTTTTTACTTTAGGCTTTTGAAAATTCTGTGTAACTAAATTTACAAAAACTTACTTACTAACGATGCGAATACTAATAAAGTATTCATAAGTAAAAAAAAATTAAGTTGTCTTTGGTGAGACTCAGCCTATAAAATTGGATTAGTATAAAAATAAAGACCTCCGTATGAGGGAGGTCTTTAACGTATTTAAACAAATTAAACGCTTTACGCTACAATGGTAATTTTTATAGTATTGGTAGGTAGATGAAGTTTGGTTGGTGTGCTACCTGTACTCACCACTACATCTTCCGCCTTTATAAATCCTCTTTCTTTTAAGATATTTACTTGATCAAAAATAATAGTATCTAAATTTTCTTCTTCTGCATAATAAAAAGCTCGAACGCCCCAACTTAAACTTAACTGGTTAATTAAGGTTTTTTCTTTACTAAAAACAAATAAAGGGGCTTTTGGTCTATAGCTGCTTAAAATAAAGCCAGTATATCCACTTTGAGTCATTCCTATTAACGCATTTGCATTCACGTCTTGTGCAAGCTTACATGCACTATAACAAAGGGCATCACTCAATAGAGAAGGAGAGTGGGCTTGAGGAGTCAAAATATCATCCCGATCATAATCATATGCAGTGCGCTCTACCTCCATAATAATTTTGCTCATCATTTCTACTACGAGTCTTGGATAGTCACCCATAGCAGTTTCACCACTTAGCATTACAGCGTCTGCACCTTCTAATACAGCGTTGGCAACGTCTGTTACTTCACTTCTATTAGGTTTGGTTCTTTCCATCATGCTTTCCATCATTTGTGTTGCTACAATGACTGGTTTAGCTCTGCGCATGCACCTGCGAATAATTTCTTTTTGAATCATCGGAACTTGTTCAACTGGAACTTCTACTCCTAGATCACCTCTCGCTACCATTACACCATCACTTTCCACAATGATATCCCTGATATTTTTAAGGGCTTCAGGCATTTCAATTTTTGAAATTACTTTGATCTTGCTGTTCTGTTCTTTAATGCGTTTTTTAAGATCAATGATATCATTGGCTTTACGAACAAAAGAGAGGGCAACCCAATCCAATTCGTTGGCTATTATAAAATCAAGGTCAGCCAAATCTTTTTCAGTAAGCGATGGCATAGTAAGTGCAGAGTCAGGAAGATTTACTCCTTTTTTTGGAGTCAGAGTTCCACCCAAGGTTACCGATACACGAATTTCTTTATCATTTAAAATTTCTTCCGCTTTCAATTCCATTTTACCATCATCTAAAAAAATTCTTTCTCCTACTTTTACATCTTTTGCAAGGTTAGGATAGGAAACGTAAATCTTCTCAGCGTTACCGATGATTTTTTCTGTAGTAAATATAAAAGTGTTACCATCTTTTAATTCAATCTTCCCGTTTTCTAAATCACCTACTCTTAATTTAGGGCCTTGCAGATCTCCTAAAATAGCGATGTTAAAAGGTTGGGTTCTGTTAATCTCTTTGATATGATTAATGATAGCTAACTTGTCTTCATAAGCCCCATGAGAAAAGTTTAATCGAAAAACATTTACACCAGCAATCACCAATTCCAATAATTTTTCGTAGCTAGAACAGGCTGGCCCAACGGTGGCTACGATCTTTGTTTTCTTAATGGAATGGTTGATACCTGCTTGTTTATCCATGTTTTCATGCAAGTATTTTGTAATCGTTTTACTCATAATATTTTTATTAAATATTTTTTAAAAGATAGTCGCCAAAATTTATTAAGCTATTATCTTTTGTCTAAATTAGGAAGCTAGTATTTTTACAATCTTCATCCACTCTTCATTAATACGTTGTTTCTTTTTAACCGCTTCATTGAGTGGGGTATAATGCATGCGATTATTCACTATTCCTACAAATACATTGTGTCTTCCTTCAAGTAAACATTCTACGGCTGAATAACCCATTCTGCTGGCTATCAATCTATCAAAGCAACTAGGTGATCCACCTCTTTGAATATGGCCGAGTATGCAAACTCTTACATCCTGCATCGGTAAACGTTCAGTGATTATTTTACCCACTTCATTAGCACCACCAAAATTATCTCCTTCTGCTACAACGATCAGATTAACCAATTTGTGGCGTCTTTCTTTTTCAGCCAATTGTTTAATGATTGCTTCAATGTCTGTTTTACGCTCTGGAATTAACACGCTTTCTGCTCCAGTGGCAATTCCACTATGTAAGGCGATATAACCTGCATCTCTTCCCATCACTTCTATTATAAATAGCCGATCATGTGCATCTGCAGTATCCCTAATCTTATCGATCGCTTCTACGGCAGTATTAACAGCAGTATCAAAGCCTATGGTAAAATCAGTTCCTGCAATATCCTTATCAATCGTACCAGGAAGTCCAACACATGGAATATCATATTCGTTGCTGAAAGTTTGCGCACCTCTAAAACTTCCGTCGCCTCCAATAATTACCAATCCATTTATGCCAAATTTCTTTAAATTTTCGTAAGCTTTTTTTCTGCCTTCAGGGGTGAAAAATTCCTTGCATCTAGAGGTTTTTAGAATCGTACCACCTCTTTGAATAATATTGGCAACACTTTTCCCCTCCATTCTAAAAATGTCATTATCCACCATTCCATTATACCCCCTCATAATTCCATATACTTCAAGGCCGTGATAAATTCCAGTTCTAACAACAGCTCTTACAGCGGCATTCATTCCCGGCGCATCTCCTCCTGAGGTAAGTACTCCAATCTTTGTTACTTTTTTTTTCATATTGAATGAAAAGCGTTAATATTTTAATTTAATGGTTGATTAGCACGGACCTATTTACCTACTACTCTTAAAAAGATGCAAAAATACGCTTTTTAATGTGAATTAACTCGCTTACTTAGGTTTTAATAAGCGAAAAATTAGAAATAAAACCACATAGTATTTTTATATAATATTTAAATTTTTTGTGTGAATCAACTTTTCCTTAAGACTCTTTTGGAATTGATTTTAAAAATTGACTAATTAATCATTTTTTTAGGCAGGCTATTTGATGCTCATTTGCTTATAGTTTTATCCAATAAAAAAGATTTACAATTGAATAACAAAATACGATGCTGAAATATTTAATAGGTGTTTAAAATATTCCTATCTATCTTGAGGCCATTAAAAAATCAGGGATTCCTTTTTATTAAATGCCCATTGTTTTATGAAAATATTGATTACTGGAGCAAATGGATTATTAGGTCAGCATCTTGTAAAGCTGTTGATTGAATCAACTGATTATAGCCTTACTGCTACTGGAAAAGGACTATCGCGTTTGCCGATTGATACCTCGAATCGATATGATTATTTTTCCTTAGATATTACTGATGGGGTGACAGTGAATCATTTCATTGCTCTACATAAACCAGCTATTATTATTCATACGGCAGCAATAACCCAAGTAGATGACTGCGAAAAAGATCCAGTTCATTGTTGGGATACCAATGTTACCGCTACCAGATTTTTATTGGGAGCTGCTGAAAGGGTGGGCGCTAAATTTATTTATATTTCTACTGATTTTGTATTTGATGGAGAGGCTGGACCATATGTAGAAACTGATATTCCAGCGCCTGTTAATTATTATGGCAGTAGTAAATTAGGAGCTGAAAAATCAGTGATAGAATCAAAGCTTTCCTGGTGTATTATTCGCACCGTATTGGTGTATGGAAATATTTTAGTGGGTAACAGAAATAATATGGTGAGCTGGGTACAAAATAATTTGACTCAGGGAAAATCTATTCAGGTGGTCAGCGATCAATTGCGAACACCTACCTATGTAGAGGATTTAGCAAAAGGCATATTACTGGCTATTCAAAAAAATGCTACAGGAATCTATCATATTTCAGGGCAAGAGTTAATGAGTCCATACGATATGGCAATGGCGACTGCCGATTACTTGCATTTAGATAAAACGTTGATTGAAAAAGTGAGTGCTGCTATTTTTGTTCAAGCAGGAAAGCGTCCAGCAAAAACTGGTTTTATTATTGATAAAGCAAAAAATGAATTGGGTTTTATCCCTTTAAATTTCAAAGAAGGGTTGAAAAAAATGTTGAAGTAATCTAATTTATCTTAATTATTTACCCTTCATTTTTACATTCTTTCAGGTACTCGAATACCCATTAATTGCATACCACTTTTTATAATATTAGCAGTCATGGCAGCCAGTTGTAATCTAAGATATTTTTTCTCTATTGTTTCTGCATTCCCGATAGAATGTTCGGTATAGAATGAGTTGAATGTTTTTGCTAGATTAAATACATAATTAGCAATCACAGAGGGGTTATGCTCTTCACAAGCTACTTCTAAAGCAGTTGGATATTGTTCTAATTGAATGATTACCGCTTTTTCTAATGGCAATAAGGGACTTTTAAATTCATTGGTTGAATTAGAAGATTCTCCATTGCCTAATTCCTTTCTTAAAATACTTTTTATTCTTGCATGGGTATATTGAACAAAGGGGCCAGTAAAACCATGGAAATCTATACTTTCCTCTGGATTGAATACCATTGTTTTTTTAGGGTCAACCCTTAGTAAATAAAATTTCATTGCGCCCAATCCAATGATATCATACAGGTCTTTCAATTCCTCTGCAGTAAAGTCTTTCACCTTACCTAGCTCTTCAGTAAGTTTTTGTGAAGTGGCAATCATTTCATCTACTAATTCATCTGCGTCCACTATGGTACCTTCTCTACTTTTCATTTTTCCACTCGTTAATTCTACCATACCATAACTCAAATGAAAAATATTTTCAGCATTGGGCATGCCTAATTTTTTACAGATTAACTGTAATACTTTCATGTGATAATTCTGCTCATTGCCAATTACATAAATGCTTTGATCAATGTTAAACTGTTCATATTTTTGAAGGGCTAAGCCAATGTCTTGTGTGATGTAAACCGAAGTGCCATCTTTGCGCTGCACTATTTTTTCATCAAGTCCATCTGCTGTTAGGTCAATCCAAATACTACCATCTTCTTTTTTGAAAAATACTTTTTTATCAAGTCCTTGTTGAACAATATCTTTCCCCAATAAATAAGTATTACTCTCGTAATAAGTTTTATCAAAGTCGCTACCGATTTTTTGATAGGTGGTATCAAAACCAGCATATACCCAACTATTCATGGTTTTCCATAGCTCCATCACTTCTGGTTTTCCTTCTTCCCAATCTACTAGCATTTGTTGAGTAGCCTTCATGATGGGCGCTTCTTTCTCTGCTGCTTCTTTTGTATTTCCATCAGCCATTAATGCTGCGACCTGCTCTTTATATACATCATTAAATTTTACATAATAGGCGCCTACTAAATGGTCTCCCTTTGTATTGGTAGATTGCGGTGTTGCTCCATTGGCATACCATTGCCAAGCAATCATGCTTTTACAAATATGAATTCCACGATCATTAACGATGCAGCTTTTAATGACTTCTTGTCCATTCGCCTTTAAAATTTCAGCAACACTCCAACCTAGAAAATTATTTCTTAAATGGCCTAGATGAAGTGGCTTGTTGGTGTTAGGGGAAGAGTATTCCACCATCACTTTTTTACCCGTCAAGGCTTTTTTTCCATAACAAATATCTGCATGGTTCTTATTGAGTAAGGTTATCCAATAATTATCTGCTACCGTTAGATTTAAAAATCCTTTAATGATATTGAAGGAGGTAAATATTTCCGGATAATCATTGACCAACTTTTCACCCAATTGATTTCCGATAGCGTCAGGAGATAGTCGAAGCGTTTTTACCAAAGAAAATAATACCACCGTATAGTCGCCCTCAAATTCAGGTTTGGTTTGATTGATTTGAAAATCCTTTTCACTAAAGGTCTGCTCATAAAGGGAGGCTAGACTTTTAAGGACGCCTATTTGTAATTGGTTAACGATCGACATGTTGCAAAAATACCTTTCCTATGCTTAACAAAAAAGTGGCAGAGGATATTTAAATGAAAATTGAAGGGAAGCTGTCAATATGGTAATTAATATTTATATTAAAGTTCGAATCAATTCTTTTAGGTGTTTTTAGGCAAAATTGAATGTTAACAATTGGTATTGGATTGCAAAATCAACTTTGAAAAAGAGGGGGTAATCTGTGAAATTTATTTAATTTAGAAATCAATTTGTAGCTTTGCGCACTTTTTAATATTATGATAAGTGTAAATAATGTAACCCTAGCTTATGGCAAAAGGGTTTTATTCGATGAAGTAAATATTAGTTTCACCAAGGGTAACTGTTATGGTGTAATAGGTGCCAATGGTGCGGGTAAATCTACTTTTCTTAAAATTTTAAGTGGTGAAATTGAGCCTAATAAAGGCACGGTACATATCACACCGGGGGAGCGAATGGCAGTATTGCGTCAGGATCAGTTTGGTTTTGATGAAGTAACTGTATTGCATACGGTAATGATGGGACATATTAAAATGTGGGATTTGATGCAGGAAAAAGATGCATTGTATATGAAAGAGGATTTTAGTGAGGCAGATGGTATGAGAGCAGGGGAGTTAGAGCATGAATTTGGAGAAATGGGTGGATATACTGCAGAAAGTGATGCGGGTCAGTTTTTAAATCAATTAGGGGTAAAAGAAGAATTGCACCAGCTATTAATGAAGGATATTGGTGCAAATATTAAGGTGAGGGTATTATTGGCACAAGCCTTATTTGGAAATCCAGACATTTTGTTATTGGATGAGCCTACCAATAACTTGGATGTTGAAACGATCAGTTGGTTAGAAAATTTCTTAGCTGATTATGAGAATATTGTTTTGGTAGTAAGCCATGATCGTCACTTTTTAGATGCGGTATGTACCCATGTGGCAGACGTTGACAAGCAAAAAATTAAAATTTATACGGGTAACTATACCTTTTGGTATGAGAGTTCTCAATTGGCTGCTAGGCAAGCTTCTGATAAGAATAAGAAGGCTGAAGAGAAGAAGAAAGATTTGTTGGATTTCATTGCGCGCTTTAGTGCCAATGCCTCTAAATCGAAACAAGCTACCTCCCGTAAAAAAGCATTGGATAAATTGGTTTTTGAAGATATCACACCTAGTAATAGAAAATATCCTGGTATTATATTTAAGCCGGAGAGAGAGGTGGGTAATCAGATTTTGAATGTAGAAAAATTGGCCAAATCACTTGATGGTAAATCCTTATTTAGTAATATCACTTTTGATATTGTAAAGGGGCAGAAAATTGCTTTTTTGAGTAGAAATCCTTTGGCTTTGACTACTTTTTTTGAAGTCATCAATGGAAGGGTTCCCGCGGATCAAGGAGTGTATGAATGGGGAACTACCATTACTTCTGCATATTTAAATAATGATAACACTGAATTTTTTACTGGGTCACTTAATTTGATGGATTGGTTGCGTCAATATGTGCCACCACAAACCAAGGATGTGGATGAGGATTTTATCCGTGGTTTCTTAGGAAAAATGTTATTCAGTGGAGATGAAATATTGAAGAAAACCAACGTACTGAGTGGAGGTGAAAAAGTTCGTTGCATGGTTAGTAAAATGATGCTTCAAAATCCCAATTTGGTCATTTTAGATGAACCAACCAATCACCTTGATCTAGAAAGTATCACTGCATTCAATGATGGAATGATTACTTTTCCTGGAGTAGTTTTATTTACTACTCATGATCATCAGTTTATGAATACGGTCGCTAATAGAATCATAGAGATTACTCCAAAGGGGATGATTGATCGATTAATGACTTACGATGAGTATTTGGCTGACGATAGAGTGAAAGTTTTAAAAGAAGAACTTTACAGTTAGTCCAGAATTTTATATTATTTTTTTTGGTTTGTGGCATGATTCTTTCAGGTAAAAGGTTTACTAAATCTTTACTTGAATGAAAAAGTTATTATGGCTATTTTTTTGCTTTTTATTGATTGCAGTAAGATTCGCAACAGCCCAAAATCGAACTTCTATTAATTCATCTACGAATTATACTACTGCTATAGGGGTGAAGTTTTACCCTGGAGCCATTTCAGTCAAGCATTTTACCAACGACAATACTGCAATAGAGGCGCTCGGTTATTTTTGG
>CANCRO010000108.1 GCA_947380605.1 Chitinophagaceae bacterium | reverse complement strand
AAAACCATGTCGTCAAAATGTCTTCTTACTTCTGAAACAACCTGATTGCATAAACGCAAACGACCGTCGTACATGGTCATTAAAATTCCTTCTATTTGAAGTTCTGGATTCAGCCTATTTTGAACAATCTTAATCGTGTTTAATAATTTGCCCAAACCTTCCAAGGCAAAAAATTCTGTTTGAACAGGAACCGCTACGCTATCGGCAGCTACCAACGCATTGACAGTGATGAGCCCTAGTGATGGTGAGCAGTCGATAATAATGAAATCATAATCATCTCTGATAGGCTCCAATATTTTCTTCAATACGCCTTCTCGATTAGGGTAATTAATCATTTCAATTTCGGCACCTACTAAATCAATATGTGAGGGTATTAAGTCTAGATTTGGCACATCAGTCCTCAAAAGCACATCTTTAGCGATGACTTCATTAACCATGCAGTCATATAAACTCTGAGTAATATTATGAAGGTCAAATCCAACCCCGGTGGTACTGTTAGCCTGTGGATCAGCATCTACCAATAGGGTTTTATATTCTAATACAGCCAAACTTGCTGCTAGATTAATTGCGGTAGTGGTTTTTCCTACCCCTCCCTTCTGGTTGGTAATGCCTATTATTCTTGCCATACTGACTCCCTTTGGGAGAATTAATTATTGTGAGTAAGCTATTTATTGCAATTACTTTATGTACTTCAACTGCGTTGACTACCTAAGGCACGCAAACTTTACAAAGGTACAGTTTGAAATGCAACAATAGTAAAGTTAACAACTTTTTAAAACTCTAGTTCTATTGGGTATAATTAACCTAGAAAAGCGTTCTTTCCCCTATAAATTTTACGATGATTGCACAAAATTTATCTAAACTTTGGTTATTCAGCTTACATTTGACAACATTGTTTACGCTGGGTTGTTAATTTTAAATGGCTTAAAGAATAGGTCATTAATAGTTTTATATATTTAAAAATATTATATGAAATAATTTCTCGCTTTTTTCGATAACTCTATAAGAAGGAATGGCAAATTATAATAAACTAAAGGGTTACTTTTTCCAGCGTATTCAATCCAATTCTATCAATACCATAAAATAATATTCTTATGCGATCACCTCTTGGTGCTTTTGTTTTTCTAACCTTCATGTTTCTCTTGGATGTGTATGTATTTCAAGCGGTAAAAACAGTCAGCCATTCCATTTCACCTAAGGCTAAATCTATAGTTTATGCAATATATTGGGGCATTACTGTAATCACTATTATTGGCTTTTTACTTTTTGCTTTTGGCGGCCCCGAATTAATGACCAGAAAACTCAAGACTTATTTATTTGCAGTAATTATGGGGTTTTTTCTAGCCAAACTTGTCGCGATTATTTTTATTTTGTTAGATGATATTCGACGCGTCATTCAGTGGGCGGTTGGAAAAATTGTTCATTATAATTCTGTAGCCGAGGTAGGGAATGAAACGGGGATTTCTCGTTCGGTTTTTTTAAGTTGGTTTAGTTTGGCCTTAGGAGGTACTTTATTTTCGAGTCTCATTTATGGCTTTAGCAATAAGTATAAATATGATATTAAACGTGTTAAACTTTCTTTTGATAATTTACCAAAGGGTTTTAAAGGAGTAAAGATTTTGCATATTAGTGATATTCATAGTGGTAGTTTTACTGATAAAGAAGCAGTGCACCATGGGGTAAAAGAAATTATGGGTGAAAATGCAGACCTTATTTTATTTACAGGAGATCTTGTTAACGATAGGGCAACTGAAATGGATGATTACCTTGATATTTTCAATCAGTTGAAAGCGCCTATGGGTGTATATTCTACTTTAGGCAATCATGATTATGGCGATTATGTACGTTGGCCAATTGATGGAATTACTAAGGAACAAAATTTAGACAACCTAAAAGGAGTACATGCTAATTTGGGGTGGAGATTATTAATGAATGAACATGTGGTATTAGAAAAAAATGGTGACCAAATTGCTTTGTTAGGTATTGAAAATTGGGGCGCTAAAGCTAACTTTCCTAAGTACGGCCGAATGGATTTAGCTCATTCGGGTACTGAAAAATACCCCTTTAAAATTTTGATGAGTCATGATCCAAGTCATTGGGAAGCGGAAGTAAAAGTTAAATATTCGGATATCGATTTAATGTTGAGCGGTCATACGCATGGTATGCAGTTTGGAATAGAAATACCAGGATTTAGATGGAGCCCGGTGCAATATGTTTATAAACAATGGGCAGGGCTGTATGAAGATGTAAAGCAAAAATTATATGTAAATAGAGGTTTTGGTTTTCTCGGCTATCCAGGTAGAGTAGGGATTTTACCAGAAATCACCGTCATTGAATTGGTGTAGCAAGTAAAAGTGTTTCAATCAGCATTGGTGCAAATCGGTTGATTGTAAAATGCATAGTTTTTTAAACGCCCTCGAATAAAAAGTGCTAGAAATTTTAACTATCAGCCGTTAAAAAATCAAGGCTGTCTGAGCCAGTAGTCCCTTTAAATCAACTTACTCTGCCGGCGAGTTCCTTGATTTTAGGCTGATATTTTAAATTTCAGCCTTTTTATTCGCAGGCTTGATTTTTTTTGTTACTTTTTTGCATCAAGGCAAAAAAGTAAAAGCACTATATTTCAATCAGCTTTTATACATAATTCCAATAGATGATTCAATAAAAAATGCCTCGAATTAATTCGAGGCATTTTTTATTGAATAGGATAAATTATCTTTTATCTCTCATTGGAATTCTTTTTCTTCCTTCACTTCTATTTCCACCATCATTGCGAAAACTCCTATCTCCACCTCCTTCATTTCTAGCACTTCTGTCGCTTCTTCCTTCATCGGAGGGTCTTTTAAACCCACCATCTGCTTCATTCATTCTTACTTGGCGTCCATTATATTTTTTGCCATCCAAACTTTTGATCATTTTCCCTGCTGCTGCTTTATCCACTTCTATCCAGGCATTCATTTCACGGATATCAATTTTACCAAGTACTTCTTTATTAAGGTTACTTTCATCTAAAATGAATTGTAAAAAACTAGCCTTGTAAAAACCATCTTTGGTACCTAGGTTAATAAATAATCTACTAAAGCCATTGTCGACTGTCCTACTAAAATTGCTGCGTTCTCTTCTTTCAAACGAACCGGATTCTCTTCCATTATCTCTTCTTTCTCTTGAATCAGTTTTAGTATTTAAGTCTTCTGAATTTTGATAATATTTTAAGAAATGATTAAACTCTAATGCCGCTACTCTTTTCAAAACATCTTCCTTGCTTACGTCTGCAAATTTTTCTTGTAGGTCAGGTAAATAATTTTCGTATTCACCATTAGAAATGTCTGCTAACATTAACTTATCCATGAAGTGAAAAAATTGTTTACGACAAACATCTTTTCCACTTGGAATATCTAGGCGATGAAATTGTGCGTTAATCATTTTTTCGATCGACCTTATTTTGTAAGCTTCTCTACTATGGCAAATGGTAATACAAATACCACTTTTACCAGCTCTTGCAGTTCTACCACTACGGTGAGTGTACACTTCAATATCATCAGGTAATTCGTAATTGATTACATGGGTAATACCATCTACATCAATACCTCTTGCAGCCACATCGGTAGCAATTAAAAGCTGAATGCTTTTAGCACGAAAGCGACCCATTACCTTGTCTCTTTGTTGTTGTGTAAGGTCTCCATGCAATGCTTCGATATCATACCCCTCTTTCACTAAGCGTTCTGCAACTTCTTGTGCATCTGCTTTGGTACGAGTAAAAATAACACCGTACATTCCGGGATTAAAATCTACTAGACGTTTTAGTGTATCAAAACGGCTATGTGCTGGTGTAATAAAATATTGGTGATCGATATTAACGTTCGCGGTATTCTTTTTGCCCATGGTAACCTCAATAGGGTTAGTCATAAAGTTTTTAGAAATTGCTTTCACGGCAGAAGGCATTGTCGCACTGAACAACCAAATACTTTCTCTTAGGATGGTATTTTTTAAAACAAAGTCAATATCATCTCTAAAGCCCATGTTAAGCATTTCATCTGCTTCATCTAGGACAACATATTTTACTTTTTGTAAATCAATCGCTTTTCTTTCGATAAGGTCAATTAGACGGCCTGGTGTAGCTACTACTATTTGAACCCCTTTTCTTAATTCGCGGATTTGCATTACGATGGAGGCGCCACCATATACTGGCTCAACGTTTAAACCTTTAACGTGTTTTTTAAAATTCATCAAGTCATTGCAAATTTGCAAACACAATTCCCGTGTAGGGCATACAATCAATGCCTGGGGATGTTTTTGACTGACATCAATTAAATGTAAAAGGGGTAATCCAAAAGCGGCGGTTTTACCAGTTCCGGTTTGTGCTAATCCAACAAAATCTGTTGTTCCTGATAATAAAACGGGGATAGCTTTTTCTTGGATGGGAGTGGGAGTTTCAAATCCCATTTCTGTAATAGCTTGTACTAATTGTTCGTTTAAGCCTAAGGCTTCAAATGCATTCATGTAAATGTTTTTGTGTTTACATGATATGCTATCTTCCTGTTGTTGCGCTACTTAATTCCTACTAAAAAAATCTAAGGTTACTAATTTCAACAGCCTTTTGGGCACTTCATGCAATACTCGTTATAAATAATTTGCAAATGTACTACTTATTTTTTAGAAATGGCATTTTTATTAAATGTATGCAACTTCGTTTTTTATCTTTTAGATAAAAAGAAGGATATTGCAGTATATTTTTATTGTCAATTGTATAAAACATTCTTTTTTATGCGGACAGGGTTCTACTGTTTTTTTACGCTTATATTCCTAGTGTCTAAATCTTTTGCTCAGGTTCAGCCAGCAAAAAATCTTTCTGACAAGGATTCAATTGATTTAGAAAATCAATTGAAAAATTTATTGGGTACAGATGAAAAATCAGTTAGTTATTTTTATGCCAATTTAGGTTGGGGTAATCGTCTTTATAATAGTAGTAATAAGTCATTAAATGCTAATCAAGGTGCTGCTTCTACAGTCGTTTATTCACCTTCTCTTTCTTATTATAATAAAACTGGTTTAGGGATTTCAGCGGGAGCTAATTTATTTAACGATTCAAAACAATTTGGTATCAATCAATATTCAATAACTCCTTCCTTTGATTTATTGGGTAATAAAGATGTTTCCTTTGGTATATCATTCACTCATTATTTTGTTAAGGATAAATATTCTGCTATTTCTTCATCGGTAGACAATGATCTTTTTACTTCTATTGGTTATAAACGATCATGGTTAAAGCCTTCGATTTCTTTAGGTTTTTCTTCTGGTGAATATGGTGAAGCAAAAAATAAAGACACTTTGATAGGAGGTGTAAAAAGACATTTTTACGACACATTGATTTATAAGAGTAATTCATTTTACACAATGTTTTCTGTTGAACATGAATTTTTGCTCACTGCTGTTTTTGATAAATCTGATGCGCTAAGTTTTAGCCCATCTCTGATAGTGAACGCAGGTGCTGGCTCAAATACAATCAGTCATTTTACCAATGTACCACCCCCTACCGATCCCTCTGGCCCTGGTCAAGTTTTCAGAACAGTTAATAGAAAGAATAGACTCCCTAGAACGCAAACAAGTAAATTTAAAGTTCAGTCTATAGGCCTTAATCTTAACCTGAATTATTCAATTGGTAATTTTAATATTGAACCTCAATATTATTTGGATTATTATATCGGCACTAATAGTACTGATAAAACTACTTCCTTGTTTATGTTAACATTGGGGTATACTTTTTAGTATAAAAATTCGTTTTGATATACTTCTCTATTTTTTATTATTGGCATGTAAGTTGCAATGATTATTTTAACTAAAACTGAAATTATGAAAACATATCTTCTGTTGTTTTTTTGCTCTACACTTTTCTTATCTAATCTAAATGCCCAAAGCGTACATTTAGGTATTAAAGGGGGGGCTAATGTAAATAAATTATCAGGACAGTCGTTTACTGATAAATTTACTTTTGGATATCATTATGGTGCATTTATAGAAGTAGGTATCGGCAATAAATTTTCTATTCAACCAGAGGTCTTTGTAAGTCAGGTTAAGCAAGATACTTCTAGCCAATTTAGGGCTATTTATAATAGTTTGATGGGAACTGCAACATCCAAGGTCCAATTAAATTATATTAATATTCCTATTTTAATAGGGTATAAACCATCCGACAACTTGACTATTCAGGCAGGTCCTCAGTACGCTGTTTTAATGAGTAAAAACGAAACTTTATTGCAAAATGGAAAGAATGCGTTTAAGAGTGGGGATTTTAGTTTGTTAGCCGGATTACAGTTTCAGGCGTCAAAATTTAGGATCTATGGTAGATATGCCATTGGGTTAAGCAACCTGAATGATATTGATAAGATGGATAGTTGGAAAAGCCAAAGTATACAGCTTGGAATTGGCTTAGCAATTTTTTAGCATCAATTACGGATGATAGTGGGGATCCCATTGTTGTTCCACTTTATAATTGCTGAAGGAGCAGCTAAATTAAAATCATCTTGACGGTGTTGAACGATATAGTCAACACCGTTTTTTATTTCCCAATCGATGTCGGTAAAAATTGCAGGGGATGGATAACCAGATAGATTGGCTGAAGTAGATACAATGGGCCGGCCAAATAATTGTATCAGCTTTTGGCAAAAATCATCTTTGACTATTCTTATAGCAAGCGTACCATCCTCATTCACTAAATTCTTTGCTACGCCTATTGCTCCTTCATAAATCACCGTGGTTGGTTTGGATACCCCTTTGATGTAATCAAATATTTGAAGAGTAGGCTGCGCCACATATTTGGTTAAATCTTTTTCGTCAGCAATTAACACGATCATCGATTTACTAGCGACTCTTTTTTTGAGTGCATAAATTTGAGCTACTGCTTGCTCATTCGTAGCGTCGCAGCCAATACCCCAGATCGTATCGGTTGGATACAAAAGTAAGCCGCCCTTTTTTAGCACCTCTAGGCATTGTTCTATGTCATTCAGCAATGAATTCATTACAAACTTTTATAAACTTCTATTATTTTATTAGCATAATTTTCAGTACTGAATTTTTTTGCCTGCTCTCGTCCCTTATCTTTCAAAAGCTGTACTAATTTTTCATCGGATACTATTGACTGCAAATGTTTGGCTAGTTGATTGGTATTGTTGGGAGAAAAGTATAAGGCCGCATCTTCTGCAACCTCAGGCATACTTGAACTATCGCTACATATCACAGGTAAGCCGCTCCACATTGCCTCTAATATGGGCAGTCCAAAACCTTCAAAGATAGATGGATAAATAAGGGCAAGTGCTTGCTGATAGATTGCTGGAAAGTCTGCGGCACTGGTAAAACTATCTTCTTTGGCTACGGGTAATTCATTTAGAAAGTATAAACTTTGTTCCATTCCATTTTCTTTCATCAATTGCTTTACTTCATTTTTTTCAATTTTTCCATCACCAATAATTACTAGTGGAATATTGATAATGTCTTTCAGAATAATCATTGCTTTGCAGATGACGATCAGATTTTTTCTTGCAGTGATTGAACTTACAAATAAAAAGAATTGATCAGGTAACTGATATTTTTCCTTAACAGTAGTTTTTTCTATTTCACTAATTGTTTTTTCAAATATTGGGTTGCAGCTTTGATAGCAGACAGTTATTTTTTGTGGAGATACTTTATAAAAATTAATCAGGTCATTTTTTGTTTGCTCGCTGATGGCAATGACAGTATCTGCAATTTTACAGGCTCGTTTTATTTTCCATCGGTGCGTATAGCGTTCATCGAAATGATAGGTTTTTGGAAAGCGCTCAAAGATGAGGTCATGAATGGTGACAACAGTTTTAATAGTTAATTTTTCTATACCCTTTGGTAACTCATTACTCAGTCCATGATAAATAGCTAAATGGGCTTGATCAATCTGATTGACTATTCCTATTCTGCGCCAAAGGGCTGGTAATTTTTTATAAAAAAAATGCTGAGGTTCTATGGTTTGAAAGTTAGGGTGGGAATCAACTTTAAATAAATCAGTTTTTTTTGGGGCAAATAAGGTATATTGAAACTGAGGGAAATAACGATTTAGAATGCTAAGCAGTGAGCGAGAATAGTTGCCTAGTCCCATTTTGTTTTGAAATGCTCTTTTACCATCATAGCCTATATTCATACTGTGGAATACTTAATTAGGTGCAAGATATAAAAAAGCAGTTGCTTTCGTTTAGTCTAGCAGTAAGGATGAAGATTTTTTAAGAAAATGAACGCGTTGATTTGTAGTTAGTTATGTTTTCACAAAACCGAAATCAACCGATTTTAACCGAATTCAGGGGGTGTTTTCCTCACGCAGAGATACAATAGAAATGACTTGTGCAGTCTAACTTCACATACAGACAAAAGATGAATCTATAATGCGATGATTGAGTATGTCACTATCAGAAAAATCAATGTTTGATATTAAAAATATAAATTTAGGATTCAATAAAAATCGTAATCAAATGATTC
>CANCRO010000107.1 GCA_947380605.1 Chitinophagaceae bacterium | reverse complement strand
ATTGATTCGGAAAGAGTTTTTACATATAGAGCAATGTGTTTTGCTAGAAATGAAAAAGCAGTTCTTCCTTCATTTGATGAAAACGATTACGCAAAAATGTCTTCTGCGAATAGAAGAACCTGGGAAAGTTTAAGTACTGAATTTATTGCCCTAAGAAAATCTACTTTATTTCTTTACGATAGCTTTTCAGAAGATATGTTTGAAATGGAAGGACAAGCTGCTAATAATAGAATTTCTGTAAAAGAAATAGGGTTTATTATTATCGGACATTTTTCACATCACCAATCAATTATTGAGCAAAGATATTTTTAGAGAATAGTTATCAATTTCTTGATGATACAAAAAAATCCCGTTTACTTAAGGCAAACGGGATTTTTTATAAAATGTATTAGATAATTAGTTCTTAGCTCCTGAGGTGAATTTACCTTGTCTTGCAAGAATAGTTTGAGCGATCATTTTATTAGTAACCGTTACCGCTTCATTGATATAAATATCATTTTTCAAAGTGTTTAAAAACCTTTTATTTTTTTCAGCTTTATCTTTATCAGTAGTCAGCTTTTCATTATCTACGTCTGTATTCTTAATAGTAAGTTCAGTAGGTAATTTAAGTAATTCTTCCAACTGCTTATACCTTACTTTTAATTTTTTTTGTGAAAGCTGATACTTATTAAAATTTAAAGAGTAGGCTTTTGTATTATCCTTATCAATAGAGTCTATTTTTTCTCTCATTTTTTTGAAAGTCATATTATTCTTCACTTGTTCTTTAGCACTTGCAACAATTAGATCTGTATTATAGTTGCTTGTCCAAAGTTTATAATCTGACTTTGCAATTTCATCCCAAGCTAAGGCAGCATCATTATCTTTTTCACGAGCTTTAGCAAGTTCTAATCGATCAGGAATAATTACATCAGGCACAACCCCTCTCAATTGAGTAGCACCACCATTGATACGGTAAAATTTTTGTAAAGTAAGTTTTACCGTTCCTAAATCTTCTGATTTATTAGCAAATTGTAAATTTTCACTTTCAGGACTTAGCGGAATTGTTCTTTGCACTGTCCCTTTTCCATAAGTAGAAGTACTGCCCACAATAATTCCTCTTTTATAATCTTGAATGGCTGCTGCAAAAATTTCAGATGCAGAAGCACTGAACTCATCTACCATAACAGTTAATGGTCCATCATATAAAATTGATTTATCTCTGTCTTTCCATTGAAAGGCTTGCTTTTCATCTCTGCCTTTAACTTGACAAATTGGACCATCTTCAATAAAAAGGCCAGCCATTTTAACTACTTCTGGAAGCGAACCTCCACCGTTGCCTCTTAAATCAAGCACTATACCATCAACATGTTCAGCTTTAAGTTTAGACACTTCTTTAGCTACATCATCTGAACATCTTGCTCCTTTTGGATCATCAAAATCCATATAAAATTCTGGTAAATAGATATAACCAATTTTATGTTCTCCTTTTATGATAGCACTTTTAGCAAAAGTATCATCCAATTTAATTTCATCTCTCTTTAGGGAAACAACTTTGCTACTTCCATCGGCTTTACGGACGGTTAACCTAACTTCGGATCCTTTTTCGGCACCTCTAATTAGTTTGACTGCATCCTGAACTCCATAACCAGTTACATCTACCGCTTCTGCACCTGCTTGACCTATTTTTAAAATTTCATCATCCACTGCTAATTCTCCACTTTTCCAGGCTGGACCTCCAGAGATTAAACTAGCAACTTTTATTTTACTTTGTTCTTCTTTCAATTGAGCTCCAATACCATAAAATTTTCCACTCATCATTTCATTAAAACCACGACTATCCACTGGGGCAAAATAATTGGTGTGAGGATCCATTGCACCAGTTATCGCATTGATGAATGAACTAAACAATTCATCCGAAGTATTATGATTTTTCAATGTGGTAAAATATCGCTCAATTTGCTTCAGTACTTGTCCCCTTGCCTCCCGCTCTAATGTACTATCTGCTTTATAAACAAATTTTTCCTTTACCACACCATTTTTACTGGCGGCGGTGTCTGGAGTATTAGTGGTTGACTTCATTTTATTTTTTTCTCTGTCATCTACCATGTCTGAATATCTTGATAGTACAAGGTATTTTAATCGCTTACGCCAAACTTCCTTCTTATCCGTTTCTGTAGTAGGATAATTTACCTTATCTCCGTCTAAAATTATATTTTCATCCTTTGTAAAATCAAATGGCTTTGATAAGATGTTTTTAAAATATTCTGAAGATTGCTGTAATCTGCGTGTATAGGATTGGCTTATCTGGTAGAAAGATTCTAACTTTTGACCATGAATTTCGTCATCAATTTTAGTTTCATACCTTTTAAAACTATCAATGTCTAGCTGAAGAAAAATTGTTTTATCTTCATCCAGATCTTCGATAAAACGCTTCATTACTAATTTAGAAAAGTCGTCATTAATTTTTCGAGGACTTAAATGCCCTTCTTCCAATAACATACCTACATTCTGAATAATCTTTTCATTCTTAGATTTTGGATTATCCTCTGTCTTACCCTGAGTTTGAAAAGCCAAAAAAAGAATGGTTCCTGTCAGCACTAGAAATACTGGAAAAAATTTTTTGCTCATAATGAATTGCTGGATTTTTAGCATCCAGTAAAATTAACGCAAAAAATATATTAATTATTGGATAGGCAGCTATATTTTACGCCAAATTTTTCATAAAATGATGAGTGGTAAGGCAGTACAAAGCATTTTCAAGAGAAATGCCTTGATTATTTGCTTATTGTACTGGTAGTTGAACCTATTTTTTAATCGATCAATAGCTGTTCCACTTGGAAAAGAGAAGTGGATTTAGGATCATAAGTAATTTTAATGGCTGCCATTTCAGCATCACCAAAAACCTGAATCCTAGTGAAATTCATTAGAGTTGCCTTTTGATTGTTGATTAAAATCGGCTTATCTGTTATAAATCGATGGGAGTCTCCATTTACTAAAAAGACTTGTTTGCCATATTGCTGAGTCAGTTCACTTAATTTGTTGACTACTTTTTCAAACCCCTTACTTGGCTTTAGGTCTTTGTAAAACATATCTGCTTGGGTAAAAAGCATAAGCCCTTTTTTATCTTTGGCTGCAGCAAATATTTGATCCAGCCAGGCTAAATTGGCCTTTTCTCTTTCAATAAATTCTTGATTATCTCCTGATTCTTTAAAATTATTATTGGAACCTACTAAATGAATTGTTGCGAATTGAATTCCACCCAAAGTCCATAAATTATTCTCTACAAACTTCTCAAAACCTTGAGATTTTGCTTGCGATAATAAATTAATTTTCTTCTTTCCAAAACTTTTATCTGATCCAAAAAACATTTTTCTGAGTAACGCAAGTCTTTCATTGGGATCGTATTCACCAGCAGCTTTGCGATTACAATCGGTCCATTCATTATCCCCAGGGGTATATATAAATGGAGGATTGATTGTTTCAAAATAGGCATGCATCTTCTCGAAATATTCCGTTGAACATAGGCTAGAGCCTGATTTAAAGTCACCAACATGAACTATAAAATCTGGATTTTGTTTATTTAAAGTTTGAATCACTCGCTCAAATTTGGGGTAATCATTGGGTACTTGATAAGGCATATCTCCAAAGGCTACAATAGTAAATTTCTTTTGTTGGCCGACCGACAATTGAGCAATAAATAAAGAACCAATAACAATTAAATATCTAAGTAGATTCATTGAATACATTTTAATTTAAAGTTAATTAAAAACCTTTAAGTCCTTAAATTTTCTAATATTTATAAGCAGTATACATTTTAGATCCCCTAGTAAATAAGAAAGTGGGATATCGAGGTTACCTATTATAAAATTGATAATGGTTGTTTTTTAGTAAAATTAATTGATACTGTTATTAAATTAAAGAAATAAAAAAACCGAAACCCTTTTCTATATTGGGTTTCGGTTGGGGTAATCGAGGGGGCTCGAACCCCCGACCCTCAGAATCACAATCTGATGCTCTAACCAACTGAGCTACGACTACCATTTTTTAATGGATTGCAAAAATAGCAAAAAACAGTTCCTCAACAAAATTACATTTGAAATACTTTATAATTGTGTTTCTTTGTATAATAAATTATATATGAATATTACTGGAAATATAATCACCATTTTACTTTCTGCATTTACTGGTTGGGTTACTACCTGGATTGCCATTAAAATGCTATTTCATCCTAGAAATCCCCTCAAAATATTGGGTTTTACTATTCAAGGTATATTTCCCAAAAATCAACAACTGATTGCTCAAAAGCTAGGTCAGGTAGTTAGTAAGGAACTCCTCTCTTTTAGCGAAATTGAAGCTAAAATTATTAACCCTGAAAATTTACAAAAATTAAGGCCTGATATTGAAGCGCATATTGATAATTTTTTAAGAAATAAATTAAAAGATGTTTTCCCGATGCTCTTCATGTTAATTGGTGAAAAAACTATTAACCAACTCAAAGATGCTTTTTTACAAGAATTGGAATCCCTTTTTCCAGTTTTAATGAAAAACTACATGAATAAATTAGAGCAAGATCTAGATTTAGAAAAAATTGTTACAGAAAAAGTCGCTAACTTTTCTTCTAACAAACTAGAAGATATTTTAAATCAAATCACCAAGAAAGAGTTCAAATTTTTAGAAATCATTGGTGGTGTTTTCGGTCTATTCATTGGCCTTGCTGAGGTTTTGGTTAGCTTTCTTACCAACTAATCTACGTTTACTTTTTTCAATTAATTTCCAAATTCTTTATCTATATTAATTTATTATTTAATATTTTTGCAAAAAAATGTAATAAATAGGGTAAAAGCTATTTTGCCGTTTATCAATATTAACAGTATTCAGTTGTTTAAATAAAGCAACTTTGTATTATAAAACTAACCAAAACATTAAAATCCAATGAAATTCCTTTCACATTTATTTTCAATTTCTCTTCTCTTTTTATCGATTAATATTTATGCTCAATACCCAGGAGCTGCGGGTAGAATGGCTGGTCAAAGTATGAATGTGGGTCATTTTTATGGTAAAATAATAGACTCAACTACTAATAAACCCATTGAAGCTGCCTCTGTCCAATTACTTCAAAATAAATTTGATTCGGTAAGCAAAAAAAGGAAAGATGTGATTGTTTCTGGTATGCTGACTACTAAAAAAGGTGAATTTAGCCTTGATAATTTAGCTGTGATGGCGGCTTATAAATTAGTAGTTACCGCTATTGGTTATAAAAACGTTGAACAAAAAGCTGCTTTTGTCCTAAATTTTTCTGGTGCTAAGCCAGGTGGACAAGGTCCAGATATGAGCAGTATGTTGAGTGCTGTAGATAAAGATCTTGGAAATATCAAATTGCAACCCGATGCAAAGCAACTTGAAGTTGTAACTGTTACAGCTGATAAGCCCTTGTTGACAATGGGAATTGATCGCAAAATATTTAATGTGGAGAGAAATTTGTCAAGTATCGGTGGATCAGCAGTAGATGTTATGAAAAATGTACCTAGTTTAAGCGTAGATATAGACGGTAATGTTAGTCTTAGGAATTCACCTCCACAAATTTTTGTAGATGGAAGGCCTACGACTATGACACTAGATCAAATTCCAGCTGATGCTATCGCTTCAGTTGAAATAATTACTAACCCCTCAGCCAAATTTGATGCTTCGGGTGGAGGAGCTGGTATCTTAAACATCGTTTTAAAAAAGAACAGAAAATCAGGATATAATGGTAGTATCCGAACAAGTATGGATAGTCGTGGTAAGCCTGGATTTGGTGGAGATATCAATATCAAACAGCAAAAGATTAACTTTTTTGCATCTACTCAATCTGGATTTCGTAAAAGTATTTCCTCTGGAAATACTACCAGAACTGATTTTAATAGTTTGACGATTGCTAAATTAAACCAGCAAAATGCACCGCTAGGATTAGGTTTTTTTGGATTTGGGAGAATGGGTTTCGATTATTTTATTGATAATCGCAATACCTTAAGTATAGCTGGAAATTTAGTGGATGGACATTTTGATAATACGGATGTATTAAATATTAGTAGGGATACTTTTTATAACAATAGAACTGTTTCAGATTACGGAAATAGAAATACTAGTAGCAATTTTCATTTTAGGAACTATGGAACCACTTTAAGTTTCAAGCATAATTTTGCAAAAGCTAATAAAGAACTTACTGCAGATGTAAATTATAACTATAGTAAAAATGATAACAATAACGAAATTTCAACCCAATATTTTTATCCAACCGCTGCTCCTAAAACACCCCTACTTCACCAAAGTTC
The DNA here is from genome assembly GCA_947380605.1 of Chitinophagaceae bacterium. Taxonomy (GTDB): domain Bacteria; phylum Bacteroidota; class Bacteroidia; order Chitinophagales; family Chitinophagaceae; genus Ferruginibacter. The sequence continues at coordinate 2,504 of CANCRO010000107.1, read as the reverse complement.
TTTAGGTGGTGGTTCAAATGATTTTATTACAGCACAAACTGACTATTCTAATCCAATTAATAGTACTACAAAAATTGAAACAGGTGCTAGAATTGCGCTTAGATCTTTTAATAGTTTTAACAATAACTTTTTAAAAGATGCTAGTGGTAATGATATTTCTATTGCTTCCATGAATAATAGTTATGAATTTACCGACCGAGTAGTAGCTGCTTATATTACTTATTCAAAACAAATTAAAAAATTCAATTACCAACTTGGATTAAGAGCTGAAAGTTCAAAATACAATGGCACACTCATTAATAGAGGACAAACATTTAGTAATGAATTCCCTTTTAGCCTCTTCCCTAGCGCTTTTGCAACGTATAAATTAACAGATAAGCAAGATTTGCAATTGAATTACTCTAGAAAAATTAATAGACCTAATTTCTTTCAGTTGATACCTTTTATCGATTACAGTGATTCATTGAATCTAAGTAAAGGAAATCCAAATTTGGTGCCTGAGTTTACGAATCTATTAGAACTTTCTTACCAGAATCAATTGAGCAATGGACATAATTTGCTATCTACAGTCTATTTTAAAAATACCAATGATTTGATAGCTAGATATCAGTATCCGGAGAAAAATCCAAACACTTCTGCCCAACCAGATACGGTTTTACTAACTAGCTATGCAAATGCTTCTCAAACTTATAGCTATGGTTTTGAATTTACTTCTAAGGATAAAATCACTAAAATTTGGGATATCACTAGTAATTTAAATTTGTTTAATGTTGTTTTAAAAGCAGGTAACCTTCCTGGTGGTGTTGATAACCAACAATTGAGTTGGTTTTTCAAGATTAATAACAACTTCAAATTATCCAATAAATATTCTATGCAGTTGAGTGGTGATTACCAAGCAAAAACATTGGTACAACCAGGTGGTGGTGGAGGTATGATGGGGATGAGATTTGGAGGTGGTAGTATGCCTTCAGCTCAGGGATATATCAAACCCTATTATGGAGTAGATTTTTCTATTAGAAGGGATTTCTTAAAAAACAATGCAGCTTCTTTAACGCTACAAATTAGTGATGTTTTCCGTACAAGATTAAATAGTAGTTATACTCAATCGGTTTATTTTATTCAAGAATCTGATCGTCGTAGAGATCCACAAGTATTAAGATTAAATTTCAACTGGAGATTTGGTAAAATTGATGTTTCCTTACTTAAGCGTAAGAATATGAGGAGTGAAATGGAAAGTGGTCAACAAAGTATGCAAGGCGCAGGTCAATAACCTATTTCTTACATAAAATCTTAGGCCCGTCAAAAGTATTTTATTTACTTTTGACGGGCTTTTTTTTTCTTTAAAATTTCTACATTTCAAGTCTTTTTACAAGATTTTTAAAACAATTTCTTAGTCTCCCAGATTTGTGTACTATCCTATAATTTATATTTAAATTATTTAGGTTAAATTGCTGTCTCATAATCAAACTTATTTATGAAAAATACAATGTTTAAAAATGCCCTTCCACATGCCATTGCAGTGTTGATTTTTCTGATCATATCTGTTGCTTATTGCCTACCCGTTTTTCAAGGTATGGTAGTTAGTCAGCACGATATGTTGGGCACTAGGGGTATGACCCAGCAATCGATTGAATTTTTTGAAAAATATGGTAGGTATCCATTGTGGACCAATTCGATGTTTGGAGGCATGCCTACCTTTCAAATATTAATTGCTGCTAAATACAATATTGGCATTTTAGGTCTTCATCAAATATTTACCCTTTTTCTTCCCTCTCCTGCGAGCTTATTCTTTTTGTCTTGTATTTGTTTTTATATTTTAACACAGGTGGTTAAATTGAAACCTTGGGTAGGAATAATAGGATCTGTCGCTTATGCCTTTGCATCTTATAATGCTATTATTTCTATGGTAGGTCATGTTACCAAATTTGCTACAATGGGCTATGCACCGCTTGTTTTGGCAGGTGTTCTTTTGTTAATGCAACGTAAATATATTTGGGGATTCGCGATTACACTAATATCTAGTACCTTATTTTTTAATCAAAATCATGTACAGATCGTCTATTATTTCATGTTACTTTTTGTTTTTTTAGGTATTGCTTTTCTAATTCAAACTATACAATCAAAAGAGTATAAACATTTCTTTCAAACCGCTATTTTGGCAATTGTTGCTGTAGCTATTAGTGCCTGTTCCTTCGCTATTTTATTATTACCCACTAAAGAATATGCAGATGAAACGATGCGTGGAGGGAAAAGCGAGTTAACCCTTGGTGTAAAAAAAGAGAATCTTTCTAAGGGGGGGTTAAAAAAGGATTATGCTTTCATGTGGAGTTATGGTAAGCAAGAAACCTTCACCTTTATCTTACCCAATTATGTTGGCAGTAGTAATGATCCTTCGGAATTTGGAGAGAACAGTAAAATAATAACTGCTTTCCAGGAGTCAGGTCTACCCAATGATGCGGTTAATTATTTTTACCGCTACATGTCTCCTTACTGGGGTGATCAGC
>CANCRO010000106.1 GCA_947380605.1 Chitinophagaceae bacterium | reverse complement strand
AGATCAATGAATACTCGTCCAAATAATTTACCCTTGATGGCTATTGGAACTGCCTTATTATGGTTTGGATGGTATGGATTCAATGCAGGTAGTGAATTACAAGTTAATGGAATTACTTCATTGGCATTTATCAATACTGATATATCGGCTTCAGTAGCTGCTGTAACTTGGCTTGCTATTGAGTGGACAACCGGAAATAAGCGACCCACCTTTGTTGGACTACTTACTGGATCTGTTGCTGGTTTAGCTACTGTAACACCAGCAGCTGGTTACATCACTTATGAAATGGCTTTTGTAACCGGAATTTTAGCTTCCATTGTATGTTTTGCAGCCGTTAAATTAAAAAATAAAATGGGCTGGGATGACGCATTAGATGTTTGGGGAGTACATGGTGTAGGCGGTTTGCTAGGGACTGTTTTACTGGGACTAATGGCTTCTAAAGCTATTAATCCAAATGGCGCCGATGGTTTATTTTTTGGTGGAACCAACTTTTTTATGAAGGAATTAATAGCAGTAGTAGGGACTTCTATCTATGCTTTTATCTTCACTTATTTTATGCTAGTATTAATTAATAAGATAACTCGAGTAAAAGTTACTGCTGAAGAAGAGGAGAAAGGATTAGACTCTTCTTACCATGGTGAGACTGCAAGGGATATTGAATAATTAAATTCTACTAAACATTTTTTTAGCTACCAGCTTTCAATTAAAGGCTGGTATTTTTTATTTAAATTAAATACATAGAAAGAAAATTAAGTTAAAATTATATCATGATAAAAAACTTAGCCTTTCTTTTATTTATTTATATTTATTCTTAATAATCCAGTTAATCATTTATCTACTTAAGTCTTAACGATGAAAAGAAACGAATTTGTGAAAAATGCAGGTTTGGCAACAGCAGCTTTTGCCATTCAACCAAATATTGATATTTTTTCAGGATCAGCCTCCGCTCCTATAAAATTAGGAGTTATTGGTGTAGGTCAACGTGGGAGAGGACATTTGAAAAATTTATTATTAAGAAACGATGTTGAGATAGTTGCCATTAGTGATATTGATAGTAGGTGTATCAATTTAGCCAATGAATTATTTAAAACAAAAGGTAAAGCTATTCCAGAAAACTTTCTTGGTGATGAATTGAACTGGAAAAAGATGATTGAAAAAACTCATCTAGATGGAATCATTATAGCTACGCCATGGGAATGGCATAAACCCATGATCATTGGTTGCCTAGAGGCAGGAATTAAATATGTAGGCTCTGAAGTAATCATTGGTATTACATTAGAAGACCACTGGGAGGTAGTACGAGCTGCAGAAAAATACAAGGCACAAGTAATGATGCTCGAAAATGTTTGTTATCGTAGAGACGTGATGGCGGTTTTGAATATGGTAAGACAAGGATTATTTGGAGAGATCATTCATTTGCAAGGAGGTTATCAGCATGATTTAAGAGATGTCAAATTCAATGATGGTAAACATGTTCATGGCTTTGGTGTTGAGTTTGGGGCTAAAGGTTTATCGGAAGCAAGATGGAGAACGGAACATGCCATTCATAGAAATGGGGATTTGTATCCTACTCATGGCATTGGACCAATTGCAAACTGTATTAACATCAATAGAGGGAATCGATTTAAATCAATTTGTTCATTTGCTTCCAAAACAAGAGGACTCCATGATTATGTTGTAAAATTGGGAGGAGAAAATCATCCTAGTGCAAAAGTTAATTTTAAACTAGGTGATATAGTGACTACTTCCATCAACTGTATGAATGGGGAAACTATTTTATTACAACATGACACCAATTTACCTAGACCTTATTCTCTTGGATTTAGGGTACAGGGTACAGAAGGCTTATGGATGGATGTCAATAATAGTATTTATTTAGAAAATAAAGCAGCCAAAGTTCATCAATGGGATGATGCTAAAGATTGGCTGGATAAATATGATCATCCATTATGGAAGAGGTGGGTGAATGAGTCTGTTGACGCTGGTCATGGCGGAATGGATTTTTTTGTTTTACACTCCTTTATTGAATCAATAAAAAGAAATACTCCCACTCCATTAGATGTGTATGATGCAGCAAGCTGGAGTGCAATCACTGCACTAAGTGAACAATCCATAGAATTAGGTAATCAAACGATTGATTTTCCTGACTTCACCAATGGTCAATGGATGTATCGTAAACCAGTTTTTTGTTTAAATGATGAATTTTAAATCTTACGACCAATGAAATGTAGGTTTCTTTTAATTTTATCAATAAGCGCTTTACAATGTAGCCATACCAAAACGATTACTAGTTCTACTGAAAATATTTTCCCGGATGAATTAGTTCATTTTGTTGCTTATAAAAGCAATCCAATATTTACTGGAACAGGTAAAGATAACTGGGATAAACAAATGCGGGAAAGAGGATACATCATTAGAGAGGATAATATTTATCATTTATGGTACACTGGGTATGAAAAAAATGATGGCAATAGATCCCTTGGCTATGCAACCTCTTCAGACGGAATCAGCTTTACCAGATATCCTCAAAATCCTGTTCATGATGCCCATTGGGTAGAAGATATGTGTGTGGTAAAATCTAAAGACACCTACTTTATGTTTGCAGAAGGTAAAGGAGATTTAGCTCATCTATTAATTTCAAAAGATAAAATTCATTGGCAGGAAAAGGGACAGTTGGATATTCGACAAACCAATGGACAACCCATTAGTAAAGGAGCATTCGGTACTCCTACAGTGTTTATCGAAAAGGGAATATGGTATTTATATTACGAAAGAGATGATCGAGGTATTTGGTTGGCGACTTCAAAAGATCATACCATTTGGACAAATGTTCAAGATGATCCAGTTATTAAAATGGGACCTGAATTATATGATCAATTTGCTGTTGCGATGAATCAAGTCCTAAAATACAAAGGGCTTTATTATGGTTATTATCACGCATCTGCTTTTAAAGACTGGCATGAATGGTCTACCAATATAGCCGTATCAAAAGATTTAATTCATTGGCAAAAATATCCGAACAATCCAATCATTGGCAATAATCAATCCAGTGGAATAGTGGTAAATGATGGTAATCAATTTAGATTATACACCATGCATCGAAGAATTAATTTATTCTTGTCAGACAATAAAAAGTAGTCTTCATTTAAACACCAATTCAAATGTCTACACAATTAAGTTCTGAAGATTTGAGTAAGCGTCTCTTGTCGCTCGATTTTTTAAGAGGACTTATCATGTTTTTATTGGTAACGGAGAGCACAGGTTTTTTTAAAATTTTATATCTCAATTCAAAAGGAGGTCCACTCGAAAATTTCTTTATTCAATTTCAACACCATCCATGGAATGGATTGAGATTTTGGGACTTAATACAGCCTGGTTTTATGTTTATTGCAGGCACTGCTATGGCTTTTTCAGTAACTAGTTTGCAAAACAAGGGAGTATCTCATAAATTGATTACTATAAAAATGCTTAAACGTTCAGGATGGTTATTTTTTTGGGGTGTATTAATTTATGCAGTGAAAGAAACTGGATTATCTTTTGAATTGTGGAATGTTTTGACACAACTTTCTTTTACCTTACTATTAGCTTATTTCATATTTCATTATAAATATTCTACACAAATAATCATCTGTATTTTATTATTACTATTCACTGAAATACTGTATCGTTTTGCGAATGTTCCAGATTATAACCTTACGTTTACTAATCATCATAATTTTGGTAATTATGTAGATTTAATTTTGATGAATAAAACAAGCAGAGGAGGATGGGTTGCTATCAATTGTATTCCAACGGCGGTTCATACTATCGCTGGTGCTTTGGTGGGGAAATTAATATTGGATAAAAGAAAAGGCTTAATAAAAACTTTAATCATTGCAGGTGGCACATTTTTAATTCTGGGATATGCTATGGATTTTTTACAAATCACCCCCATTATCAAAAGGATTGCAACTAGTTCCTTTACGATTGTATCGCTAGGATGGTGTTTATTGGCCTTTGCAGGAAGTTATTATTTTATCGACATAAAAAAATATAACAAGATCTATTTTTTAAAAGTATTGTCAATGAATTCAATTTTCATTTACCTGTTTTTTGAAACTGCAGGTGGGGGATGGTTAAATCATTTTATAAAATTATTGACCAATGGATTATTAAGTTTAGTGAATATTCCCGAAATGATTATTTCAATTATAGCTTGTTTATTAATTGTTTTAATAGACTGGGGTATTTGTTACTTCCTGTATCAAAAGAAAATATTCTTCCGACTATAACTTTGAGTTTCGATTTTGGCTAATCTTTTTAAAAAAGGAATTCCTTTTATGCTTTTATTCCTTTTCAATAATGAATAGGTGGGTGGAATTTCCCTAAATTTGCTGCTTATTTTATCAATATGACACCGCAAAGAGATGAGCGACTTACTGCAGTTTTAAATAAACGACAACCAGATATTACGGTGGTTTTAGAAAACGTATTTGACCCACATAATATTTCTGCGGTTATGCGTACCTGTGATGCGGTTGGTATTCAGGATATTTATATTTTAAACCATAAAATTCCTCCTCACAGAAAATGGGGTGAAAAGAGCTCTTCAAGTGCTGCAAAATGGTTATCAATTCATCAATTTACTGATCCACAAGCTTGTTTTGAAGCATTACGTAAAAAATACAAAAAAATTTATACTACTCATTTAAGTACCGATGCTGTTGGCTTGCATGAGTTAAATTTAACCGAATCAGTCGCACTAGTTTTTGGAAATGAACATAGCGGGGTAAGTGATGAAATTATTGCGATGGCAGATGGTAATTTTATTATTCCTCAGGTAGGTATTATTAAGTCTTTAAATATTTCTGTTGCCTGTGCGGTTACTTTATATGAAGCATTTAGACAGAAATCAATAGCTGGTCATTATGAACAACCCAAGTTAAAAGGGGAACAATTAGATACGCTAAAAAAGGAATGGGGATATTTAGAAGATTAGCCTATTATTCATTCTAACAGTATTTGAAAGAATCAAAATACTGTTAACAGCTATACACCTCAACTAATTATTATTATTTATGAATTTCACTAGTAAAATGAAATTCTATATCTGGATTATTCTGTCTTTCTGTATTTAAGAACCATTCACTTTGCGCCAAATAAACTAGATGCCCATCCTTATCTTCTGCAATATTTGCTTGTTTAAACCGAGTGAAATCCTCTAACTTTTTAGGATCCTTACTGGTCAACCAACAGGCTTTGTAAAAAGGCAAACTATTCATTTGCACCGAAGCACTATATTCCTGTAAAAGGCGGTATTGAATAACCTCAAATTGAAGTTCTCCTACGCAACCAATGATCTTTTTATTCCCACCAAACTGAGTAAATAACTGAGCAACACCCTCATCCGTTAATTGAAGTAAACCCTTTTCTAACTGCTTGGTTTTCATAGGATCTTTATTTTGTACCTCTTTAAAAATTTCAGGTGAAAAAGAGGGAATTCCAGTAAAATAAAATTTCTCCCCTTCAGTCAGCGTATCTCCAATTTTGAAATTACCGGTATCAAAGAGTCCCACCACATCGCCCGGGTAAGCATCTTCAATGACTTCCTTTTGACGTGCCAAAAAACTATAGGGATTACTAAAGCGAAAATCCCTTACTAACCGAACATGTTTATAATATTTATTCCGCTCAAATCGACCACTACATACCCTTAAAAATGCAATTCGATCCCTATGTTTTGGGTCTAAATTGGCATGGATTTTAAATATAAAGCCACTGAATTTATCTTCTGATGGTAAAATATCACGGTCTGTAGTATGTCTTGGCCGAGGTGTAGGAGCTATACGAATAAAAGTATCTAGCATTTCCTTTACACCAAAATTGTTAACCGCACTTCCAAAAAATACAGGAGCTGTCTTTCCACTTAAATAATCGGCTAAGTTAAGTTCCCCATAAACGCCATCTATCAATTCTACATCTTCCCGCAAAGTTGCGGCATCTTTATCACCAATTTTTGCATCCAAAATAGCATTGCTCAAATCTTTAATCTCCAAAACATCTTCGTCATTGGCCTTGGTGCCAGCAGTAAATAATACCAAACTTTTTTCATGAAGATCGTAAACCCCTTTGAAGTCCTTTCCACTGTTGATAGGTACAGTCATGGGATGTAATTGCAACTTTAATTCATTTTCTATCTCTTCGAGTAAATCAAAACGATTCTTACCATCCCGATCCATTTTATTTATAAATACGATCACTGGAGTATTGCGCATAGCAATTACTTCCATTAATCGCCTGGTTTGATCCTCCACACCATTTACACTATCAATTACCAATACCACACTATCTACTGCAGTAAGCGTTCTGTAAGTATCTTCAGCAAAATCTTTATGTCCAGGTGTATCTAATAAATTAATCAAGTGGCCTTCATATTCAAAAGTCATCACACTGGTAGCAACACTAATACCTCTCTGCCGCTCAATTTCCATAAAATCAGAGGTAGCATGTTTTTTAATTTTATTGCTTTTTACAGCTCCCGCGGTTTGAATAGCACCTCCAAATAACAGAAATTTTTCAGTCAAAGTAGTTTTACCAGCATCTGGGTGAGAAATAATAGCGAATGTTTTTCGCTTGTTGATTTCGTTGATATACTTCATCTTTTACTACTAGTTGATTACTTTTGCTTCATTCATAGTTGCGCTCATATTCAATAAAAATTACATTGAACAACTACCTAACAAAAGGATTACAAAGGTAAGCTTTGATAAACAGTATTACAAAAAGGCAAATTTTAATTATTCAATAACAAAGATGTCTAACAATAGAAAATCTTCCATAAATCCTTCTAGCCATTGGTTTGATTCAAACGAACTATTTGACAATTTATTTCCAGACTCCAATAGCTCTTTAATGAAAAGACATTGGACGCCACTTGAAGTGGCTAAAAAAGCTGCTGAATTTTTAGCAGCGGAAAAAAATGTTCGAATCTTGGATATTGGCAGTGGGGTGGGGAAATTTTGCCTTGCTGCAGCAAATTATATGCCCTTGGCATTTTACACAGGAATAGAGCAAAGGGGTAATTTAGTAGAACAAGCCATTCAGGCTAAAGAAAAAGTAGGACTCAAAAATGTGAATTTTTTACACGGAAATTTTTCTTCTGTAAATTTCAAAGATTATGATCATTTCTATTTTTTTAATTCCTTTTATGAAAATTTTTCATTTTCAGAAAATATGGATAATCAATTTGAATATACCAAGGAATTATATGAACAATACACCTATTTGATGAAGACAAAATTAGCATCAAAGCCATCAGGAACAAGACTTGCAACCTTTCACAGTACAGAAGATGAAATACCTGAAGACTATTTAGTGGTTGGTACAGAAATGAAAAATACACTTAAATTTTGGGTAAAAATTTAAGTGTTATAACTAACCTACGATAAAAAGATAGGCTCTAGATTCCAGTATAATTATAAGGACTAATATTTTTCAATTCAGCTTTTAAAGCGGCTGAAATTTTCAATTTTGAAATAAATTCATGAATAGCTTTCTTATCAATCGCATTTTTTCCTCTGGTAAGTTCCTTCAAAGCTTCATAAGGTTGAGGATAATTTTCCCTTCTTAATACGGTCTGAATCGCCTCAGCTACCACCGCCCAGTTATTATCTAGGTCACTCTTTAATTTGATTTCGTTAAGCACTAGTTTACCCAATCCTTTTTCAATTGACTTAAAAGACAAAATAGTATGGGCTATCGGAACACCAATATTTCTCAAAACTGTAGAATCAGTCAAATCTCTTTGTAATCTAGATAAAGGAAGTTTTGCAGAAAGATGTTCCAACAAAGCATTCGCAATGCCTAAATTCCCTTCTGCATTCTCAAAATCAATCGGATTAACCTTATGAGGCATAGCCGAAGAACCTATTTCTCCTTTTTTTGTTTTTTGTTTAAAATAATCGGTGCTAACATAGGTCCAGATATCTCTACAAAAATCAATTAAAATAGTATTGATACGTTTAATGGCATCAAAATGTGCAGCAAGGGTATCGTAATGCTCAATTTGAGTAGTGTATTGTTGACGCTGTAAACCCAATTTTTCTTCTGTAAATTGATTCGCAAATTTCACCCAATCATATTTCGGGTAGGCCACATGGTGAGCATTAAAATTTCCTGTAGCTCCACCAAATTTTGCCATAAAAGGAATGTAGCTAAATAATTGAATTTGATTTTCTAGTCTTTCAACATACACCATTATTTCTTTACCCAATCGAGTAGGGGAAGCCGCTTGACCATGGGTGCGAGCAAGCATCGGAATATTTTTCCAATCCTTGGCCATTTTCAATAACTGGTGCTGTAAATTGATAATGGAAGGAAGGTAATCGTGTTCCATAGCATGTTTCCAACTTAATGGAATAGCTGTATTATTAATATCTTGAGAGGTCAAACCAAAGTGAATCCATTCTTTAAGATGAGCTGCATTACATTTATCCAATTCAGCTTTTAAAAAATACTCAACCGCTTTAACATCATGATTCGTAATTTTCTCTGTCTCCTTAATGGTGGCAGCATTTTCAATTGAAAAATTCGCTGCTGCATTTTGAAGATGGCTTTTTACGAGCGCTGGAACTTTAAAAAACTTCTTTTCGCCCAAGAATAAAAAATAGTCGACTTCTACCATTACCCTATACTTGATAAGGGCGTATTCACTGAAATATTCATCTAAATGTTGCAATTGTGAACGATAACGTCCATCAATAGGTGAAATAGCGGTAAGTTGATGTAAATCCATGGGGTTAATGTAAATTTGTAAGCAAAATTATACTAAAGCAATTGG